>CAYYOI010000055.1:0-8980 GCA_964473285.1 uncultured Methanosarcinales archaeon
TGTTGGTTTTTTCTATTAATTCAGGAGTAGTTAAAACTCATCGGAGATACTGCTAAACCCCGAGTGTTGTGCCCAGGATAGCAGAAGCGATGATATTGAATAGCAGCATGACAATGAATGTTATCACACAATACAATAAAGTACTATGTATCATATTCTTCCCTAAGTTATGATTCAGTATGACATCATCTTCTCCCTCATCAATTCCGGTCATTATGGTAGTAAGGATATAAGCCAATTGCACAACATATATGCCTACGATGATCTGGAAATAGTAAGTCGGAAGACCGGTCCCAAACATTTCCAGAAGTCCTCCTGTCGCTCCGGTCCCAGACATCTCCCCCATACTGCTCATCTGGGTTGTTAATCTTCCAAGTATGCTTGTTATCATCGATGTGATTCCCACAACTATACCTGAAATTGCAGGTGTAAGGAAACTTACCTGTGATGACATAGATGATACGATCTCTGCCATAAGGTCCTTCAGTCTTTCATTAACTTTATGAATCTCTTTCACATAACGCGCAACATTTGACATTGCCTGTGCTGCTATCAATGGGCCCTTCCTTATACTCTGGATAAGCACTTTCATAGAGCTTTCTATCAGGTTTGAAGGATATAGTTTTGCAGCACCGTTTTTCGGGTTGAATATTGCATCATGGATACCAAGTCCCATCTTCTTTATGTTCATATTCACAACAGAGAAGAATCTTCCAGATACAGTATCCTGCATAACATCTGCAACTTTTCCGAATGCAAGTTCTGCAGGGTAACCATCACCTAACCTGTTTCCTAGTTGGAAAAGAGCAGAAGAGAACTCAAGTTCAAGCCTTTTAGCCTTTTTCCTTATCTCGATTACATTTCCTGTCTGCATCTTGAAATAGATTCCAAGTCCCAGCCCCAGCCCCATGGGTATGCATACACTTAGTAATGATGCACCAAGTCCGAAAGGGCCTATTAGCTCTTCCCCTTCCTTTTGGTAATCCAGCAGCTTGTATGGTGCATTCTTTACATTACCCTGTTGAATACCAAAAGGGTCTAGCGTAAGTGACAGGTCAAAATCCGGATTAATAATATGCATCATTATAGGCGTCAGACCAACCAGGAGAAAAAAAACCCCTACAAGAATCCCTGCTGTCCGCGCATCAAGTGCCAGTTCAAAACCAGCTATAGATAATTTCTTCTCTTGTTTTGCAGAGAAATTAAAAGTGGTATCACCTGAACCTCCTGGTCTTGTGACAAGGATTGATTTACCTAAGAGGTAGACTGCAACAGGTATTCCTACATTATATATTGCTGCTATGTGATACCAATATACCCCATCCATGAAACTTACAACCAAAGGTAGGATCACAAGACCCAGTATAGGAAGGATCACTCCCAGCATGTTCAGCGCATTGATCGGGCCTTTCAGGTTCTGGGCGAAATGCAGCATCCTTTCGTATGTACCGTCAAGGATTATGTCAAGGCTCTTATCAAGCATCTCCAGCCTTCTTTCCTCATACCCTTCATAGAGTGAGGATTGTATCATGTGGAAAGCTTCCACAAATTCCATGTTAGTACCCCGCCATTGTTCAAGGTATTCATCAAGTGATTCCTTTATGCTTGCAGACTTTTCAACCTCGACATTCCATAGTATTCGCTTGAAATCAAGAGAAAGAGGAGGAGACAAGTGTTCAGCCGCAAAATATATTGCCTTTTCAAGGTTTGATGTATGGCGCATGTAAGTTACAACGTAAAAGACTGATATGACCATCTGCTTGCTCGCCTGCATCCTCCATTTTTTTTCGAAGTACTGGGGTAGATTAGCTAAGGGGTTTAACGCTGCGATCCCCATGAAAGTGAAAAATCCCATTAGAAATAATGATTCAAGTAGTATGAAGCTGGGAAGGCCTAAAACAAGAACTATCATCATCGGAAGAAGGTACCCGAAACTGACCGCTCCTGTAGGGGTGATTGAAAGATGGCATGTGTTGATAGCTTCCTGAAGCTCCTCTGCTTTCTTTGGGCTTGGTTTTATTTTAAGTATTTTCTCAGACTGGTTGCAAACCTTTTCGTATAATGTCAATGAAGAAGGAAGGTTCTCACCCTTGAATTGTTCATATTCTCTGGTTTCTACCCTGTCAGGTACATCTATCTGCTCATCCTCGCTTGTCTCAATTATCTTGTCATTTAGAGATTTATCTAGTTTCTCGAGATATTTTGCAGACAGTCTTTTCTCATCCTTTGTCATTTGAGTTCAATCTCCTTGACTGCACGGCGAAGCCAGTTCTTCCATTCAGTAAAGAGTAATTCATAATCAATAAAACCTGATTCCTGTTTGATTTTATCAGAGAGGACATGGAACTGATCGTTGCAGCGGATAGTGAACTCAGCCTCAAGGAGCTCCTCACGCTCTGCTTCTTTTGCAGCCTTGACCTGCTCTTCCTTTATTCTCCCACGCAGTGTTATATTTTCCCAAACAGCATCCCAGTTGCCAGCAAGTTCGCTTATGTTACCCGCGACCGCTTTTATTATCTCGCTGTCTCCGTTGATAAGGTCTGCTGTAGGTTCGACTGTATCAGTTGTTGAATTGTACTTGAGAAGATCAACAAACCCCCCCTCTGTAAAAGGATCATCAACCCAATGCTTGCGCACCTCAGTGATTTCTGTGATTCTCCTGAACTTATGGATTCCGTCGGCAGATCGGACAGGGTTTGCAACTATGCAAACATCAGTTGCTTTGAATGATGTCTTTGGAACGCCGATATCATTGACCACACGGTCATAGATTCCATAAGGGGAGTCACCATGGATAGTTCCTGCTACTGTGTTTGCAGCAGCTCCTACCCTCATTGCCTCGTATAGTGCTTTTGCCTCAGTACTCCTTACTTCTCCTACGATGAGTGCAGAATCTCCAAGCCGCAAGGTTGACCTGATACCATCATCAGCACCCATCTCACTTGATGACCTTGACAATGCAGATGCCACTTTCATCGGCTGGATATTGAATCCAAGGTCACGCATAGCTTTTGTTGGAAGTTCCAGGGTATCTTCTATTGTGATGATCCTGTACCTCCGCATGATCTCTATGAGCAAAGCGCTCAAGAACGAACTCTTTCCACTTCCACGTGTCCCTGCAATAAGTAGTGTCCTTGTCCCGTCTATAAGGAAAGAAAGTACTCCTGCTCCAAGAGGAGATATCATGTTGTTCCTGATAAATAATGGAAGTGTCCATGGCTTGCTCCTGTGCCTCCTGAATGAGAAAGCAAGACCCGATGGATTCAAAGGTTCTGTTATTGTGGATACCCTGATTGACGCTTGAGGCAATTCAAGGGATGAATCAAGTAAAGGGTTTGCCTCATCCAGGGGACGTCCTGATATCATCCTAAGTTTAGATGCCCAGCTCTCAGCCTCAGTATGGGTTGGCACGATATTTGTCATGCAATCTCCGTATCCCCCATGGACAATAAAGATAGGTATACGCCCCATTGGGCTGTTGATTGATATGTCCTGCACTCCTGGATCTGAAAGAAGAACTTCTACAAGTCCAAAACCCACAGTATACCTTACAAGTATCTCTCTTAATTCCTCAAACTCCTTGTCAGTAAGCCTTATTTGCCTTTGTTCTGCAAGTTCATCAAGTAAGTCTGCGCTCACATTGGAAAATACCTGTCTCATCCTTTCCGGATCCACGAATTCAGAACGTTTTGGCTTGTGTTCAGCTAGTATACGTCTTGCAGTATCCAAAAGCTCATATCTGTCCTCATCAAGCTTGAACTCCGGGGGCATGATGTGATACAGATACCTTGAATCATCACCTAAAGAGAAAATAGTAACCTCAGTACCATTGATTGTATAGTTATCTATCTCATCCCCTTCCGTAGGATAAGATGCAAGAATTTTAGTGTACATGAAATCCGGCTTTATGCTGGGAGATAATATCTTACGGTATACATCTCTCTCTCCCACCTTGTATCCAGAAAGATAAGGTTGGGCTATTGCTATAAGCTTGGTTTCCTCAAACCCTTTTATTACATAATTCAGTATTGTTATGAACTTCTGCTGGGTTCTTGCATGCTGTTGATCCATTCCCTGCATTGCCATCTTTTCCCTTCTATAAAGCCGTTTTATCTCTACGTAAGCTGCAAGAGGATCGCTTTTTAGGGTATAGAATACCAGATGCTGCAGGTGGCTTAGTTTCTCATTCATCTCATCTCCCGGAGCCTGGGTTTTGAGAAGACCCTGTCTTACTATCCTTGAGAAAAGGTTTGCAACATCCATGAGCATCATGGTTTGGGAATAATCATATTCATAATCCCTTTTCTGGAAGAATACGATCTTTGATATGTTCTTTATGTGAATAAGCTTATCGATAGTACGCGCCATACACTCAGGGCTATCTTCAAGGGATGGAGAGAGGGTGCACCCATCGCAGTTTATGCGAAGGATAGTCTCTTCTCCCTGCCTTTCTACCTCATATCCACAGATCTTTTTTTCAACTAATTCCATCAGTCAAACCGCTTAACCTTACATTCGCATAATTCCTCAAATTCGTCAGCATCGCTTTTTCTCCCAACAACACTTCCATAATGCATGGGTATTGCATACTTTGGTTTTATCAGGTTCACGGCTTGAGCAGCCTCCTCTGCATCCATCGTATAAGTCCCTCCAATAGGGACCATTACAATATCTGCTTTGATATTTTCCATCTCAGGTATCTGATCAGTATCACCAGCATGATATATCCTGGTATTATTGACTGTTATTATGTAGCCTACCCAATTCTTCTCTTTTGGATGAAAATTCTTGTTAACATTATATGCTGGTACTGTCTCTATTGTGATCCCTTGTCTCTCAAGTTTTTCATTAGGTCCGATAACTGTCCCATTTTTAGGTCCGATTATCTCCGTATCAGGACCTGAGATCTTTGCTATATCTTCTTCACTGTAATGGTCAAAGTGGTCATGGGTTATCAGAATAAGGTCTGCTTTCTCTTCATTCCCTATCTTATATGGGTCTATATATATTGTTTTATCTCCTCTTATCCTGAACGAGGCATGCCCTAGCCAGGAAATGTCTACTGGAAGATCCATTCTACCACCTCCTTTCAAGAAAAAAGAAGTAAATTGCTATTTAAATCTACTCATTTGACGCCTGACATGACCCTCACCAGATCACGTGATGTTATGATCCCCACCACCTTGTCATCATTTGTGATAGGAATCCTTCGCAGATGGTGCTTTTGCATTGTCCTGCTTACTTCAAGAAGCGATGATGATATGTCAAGGGTTATCATATCACTGACCATTATATCCTTGACTTCCAGTTCCTTAGGAGACTTTTCTTTTGCAACAATCTTCATGACATCATTCTCTGTTATGATTCCCATGTGATTCTTCTTTGAATCTGTCACTATCAGGCATCCTATCTTCTTTGCGACCATCTTCTTGACAGCCTTATCAAGAGTGTCAGTTTCCTTGCAGGTCACGATACGGCGTGTCATCCAGTCTTTCAGTTTTATCATGGTCCTTTCCTCTCTTTTTGTTTTTATAATTTTCTATTCAAAAGGGATATTCCTGTTCACATACCTGAAAAAGTTATGGGGGTTTGTATAATATTCACCTATGGCTTTTCCTACGGAGTCAACATCATTGATATTATGATACTGCAGCCATTTGAGGATACGTACCTTATCATCTATATCTTCCTTGATCTCCTTTTGGCTAAGCCCTGTGAATAGTTGGATTGTATTCATGAATGTCTTTGATTTATTAAGTTCAATTTGATTGTCTTTCTTTGCATCATACTGGTGCAGAACCTTTGCCTCTCCATCAGGGCCCACTTCCGCGAACTGGAATGTTCTTCTCATACCGCTTCTCCTGTTCCTGTACTGGACTAGTATTATTGAAAGTGCAGGAAGCATGGTCTTTGGAAGATCGATAGGAGGATTGGTAAGCCTGGTTATAACTTCCTCTGCAGTGTTAGCGTGTATTGTGGCATAGACACTATGCCCTGTATGCATTGCCTCAAAAAGCACCTCAGCCTCTTTTTTACGCCTGATCTCTCCCACGAGTATCCTGTCAGGCCTTTGCCTGAGTGAATTGACCACAAGGTCAAGCATGGAAACCGCACCCTTATTCTCACTATTCGGTGGTCGCGTAAGCATCGGCACCCAGTGCAGGTATTTCGGCAGCTGTATTTCCTTGGTGTCTTCTATGGATATTATCCTTTGATTTATAGGAAACAGCCCTGCAAGGGAGTTTAGCATGCTTGTCTTTCCTGAAGCAGTTCCCCCTGCAATTATTGCGGAGAGTTCATACTGCATCCCAAGCCATACAAGGGCTGCAGTTTCAGGTGATATGGTCTTGGATCTTATAAGGTCAGTAATAGTCCAGGGCTTTGATGAAGCCTTCCTGATTGTGATTGTATTTCCCCTTATAGATATAGGGTTAAGTGTTGCATTGACCCGGTCTCCCTTGTTAAAGCTTGCATCCAGCAAGGGCTCCAGGACAGACAATGACCTCCCCACTTTCCTGCCAAGAGTCATTGCATAATGCCTCACCTGCTCTTCATCATCAAGTTCAATTGTTGTCTTGAGCCATCCATGTTTCTTATGGAAGATCCATATCGGTTCTTTTGCTGAATTTATAGCAATCTCTTCTATGTTAGAATCACCCATCAATAACTCGATTTTTCCCAATCCAAGGCTCTTTTGTATGAGGTAAGTAGTAAGAAAACTCTGTGTCTCATCATCCATGTCTGGGAAATATTTTGAGATCAGATTAACTATTGTCTCTGAGAATTTTTTCTCAGCCAGCTCGTTTTTTTTGATATCTGTAATGTCTGCAATACCAAGCTTGACCTTATTGATTAGCTCCCTTCTTATCTTTTCCAGAAAATACTCAGTCTGCTTTGTTAGGCTTGCAATATTCACGTCATAGATACTTATGAAGTCTTCATACCTTTTCACAATACGCGCAGTCACGGGAATGTTTTTTGACTTGAATTCATATTCATCAATGACTTCCTCTTCATCAAGATCAACCTGCTTGCTTATGAAAGTGTTAAGCCTCAGAAGATACGCCTCCTCTTTTGAATGCCTTCTTTGCAGTTTCTCACTGTCACTGTTCTTTACATCATTTTCCTCTTCCCGGATAGAAAGGTAATAAGTCTTGAGATAGATAAGGATATGGTTGATAAGCTTCTTTTTTTCTTCAGTAAGCTCTTTCTCACCAAAAAGCTTCTGGAGTATGACGTCTTTCCCTTCATCAGTATAGACCAGCTTATCCCAGTCATAGTCTATAAGCCCAAGCTCATGATCCAGTACATGCAGTTGTTTTGAAGATATGTCAAGAAGCTTATTCTTGTTCTTGTCAAGGCGGTTGTATATGAACTGTTGTATGATCTTCTCCTTTTCCTGATGTAGCTTGAAAAGCTTATTAAGAAAAGGATTAGTGAATTTGTAATGCTCAGGCTGGAATTCTGCTTTGTTTGCAGGTCCTTTTGGAACCTTTGCTTTCTTTTTTGTGGTTTCTTTGGCACTCTTGCTTTCTTTCTTTGTATTCTTACTTTCTAGTTTTGTACTCTTTTTACTTTTTTTCTTTCCAGTATCTTTCTTGGTGGTATTTTTAGCTTTTCCTGCACTTACTTTCTTTTTGCTTTTTTTCTTGATATTCTTTCCAGTATCTGTTTTTTTAGTACTTTTCACAGTTTTATTGCCAGTTTTTGCAGCCATCAGAGCCAACGTCTTTTGCTTGTTCCAGCAATCTCTTTTATTTTTTCTTCATAGGCCTGCATCTTTTCGTTTGTAGATTTCAGCCGTTGCTCTATCTCTTTAATCTGTTTCTCAATATTCTTTGATTTGAGGCTTGCCTTGAATGCCCTTGATTTCTTTATGAGATCAACAAGTTCTGTTTCCAGAAGTTTCTGCTCACTCTCCACATCCTTGATAAGCTTTTCAATCTGCCTTTTCTTATTGAAGAATTCCTTGAAACGATCCTCTTTGAAATCCTTGCTCTTTTTTTCGATTGAACTTGTCTTCTTTGAAATACTATCCAGAATCTCCTTGTGTTCTGATTCAACCTGCTGTTTCTTTGCATTATTCTCTTCAACCAGACTTTTTAGTTCCTGATTCTTTTTATTTATCTCTCCCCCTATCTTCTCAGCTTCCTGCAGGTTATTTTGTATTGATTTTCTTGATTTTGAAATCTTTGATTCTGAATCCAGTATACCCTTATTTATCTCCTTGAATTCCTTGAAAAGCTGGTTCAGGTTCTGCTTGACCTCATTGCTTTTTTTCTGTAATCCATCTACCTTTTCTGTCTCTGATTCTATGCGTTCTTTCTCCTTATCCACTGATTCTGTGAGTCTCTCATATTCCTTTTTTCGTGATATGATATCATTGCTGATTGAATCAAACTTCTTTGAGAATTGGGAATCATACTTTCTAAGCTTTTTCTCTACCTCTCCCTTGAAATTTTCGTATCTCTCAAGTTCGTTTATGTCAACCTTCATGGCCTTGAATTCCTTTGATATATCAGATTTCAATTTCTCGAACTCTTCCTTGAAATCCTGGAGTATAGCACTATCCTTCTTGATCTTTTGCAGGCCTACTTCTGCCTTATTTGCAAACCCGTCTTTTTTCTGGTCTATCTCATCAGCCTTCTCAATCAGTTTACTGAAATCAATATCCTTCAGGACAAAATAGACCTTGGTAAGTTTATGCTCCTTTTTGATATAACCTTCATCTTCTAAGAAATCGCCCCACTCTTCAGTCATGGTGGGAGACACACCTAACGCTTTCGCTGCATCCTCCACAGTGATCCTCTTTTTGTCCTTGATTATTGAGAGCAGCTTATCGATCCCTGTCTCAATTACCCTTTTATCACTCATAAGATTCCTTTCCTTGTATGGATTCACTTATTTAAAAATCTTTCTAGCCCCAGGGTGTGTAGATATCCTTTCAACATTATGATTTCTAGCTGATCATAACCATTTT
>CAYYOI010000056.1:0-8685 GCA_964473285.1 uncultured Methanosarcinales archaeon
GTATATCAGCAATTTTTATATAGGAAGAGAGATTATATATACCCATGATAGTCGTTGATTTTTCCGGAACCCTTATTGATGCTTCAGTTGTTGAGGAAGCGAACCTCATGCGGTATTCATTGCTTGGACTGGATGCGACGAATGAGGAAGAGCATAAGAAATTGCATGCAACCAAAGGGCATTATGATATTATCAAGTACCGCATAGCAACAGACTATGGGATAACAGATGATATGTGCATTGACTATGTGCAAAACTTTGGTGAAGAGATTACTCTTTCCGGAAAGGATGTAAAGACAATGATGATGACAGATCTTTTCAGGAATGCAATGTATCTTGTTGCAAAAAAACATGGTGTTAGTATATTCCGGCAGGGGATGCTTGAAGTATTGCAAGAACTGGTTAACAGAGGCTACAGGATGGCCATTGTCTCAGGAATCCGTACGGATATCATTACTGGAATGCTTGCAATCACCAAATGCCCGGTTCAATTCGATCAGATCCTTGGACAGGATCCGGTGCTTAGCCGGGATAATGAAGGTTTGATGGGAATGCTTGAAGATGTGACTCACATCATAGGGGATAAGCAAAGTGATCTTGAGCCTGCAACAAAGCTTGGCGCAAAATCCATCTTTTTAAAAGGAGGACACCCTACTGGTGATGAGAAAGCAGATCATGTGATCGAGCAGCCTGCGGAATTGCTTGAGATATTATAAGGTAAAAATAGTTTCTATTTCAGTCTCTAAAGGCTTTTTCGAAAACCCTTCTTACAAAATCTTTTTAATGGAGCCCATAACCCTTCCGGAGATGGCAGAAAATGTTCGAATCCCAAAGAAGACTATGGAAAAGATGCATGAGTTAAGGTATACTACAGAGCCCTTTACAGCCTTGAATGGATATGTTGATCTAATTGAGAATTACTGGATGACTGAACAAAAAAAACTCGTAACTGGAAACCATATGAGCCTTTCAGGCAAGTGTTCCCGAATGAGAGATTTCTATTTAACAATGAATTGCAGGCAAGAGTTGATTATGGAGAACTGAGAAGAGTAGGGAGATTTCTTGAGGTCATGCACCCAATCTCATAGGCTTCTTTGACACATTGGTCACATATGAAAAACTGTGTCTGCAGAACTTGATTTAGGGGTATATGTTGCAAAAAAAGAAGACAAGGGAATTGTTGTCAAACCTTTTGATGATATAAAGCCTTCAGATTACATGAGACTAGAAGAGATTCTTTGATCTCCAGTTTTTTTGCCTGTAGAAGATGTTTGCAAAAACCCATACGAAAAAAGTGAGAAACCCTGCATGAAGCTCAACCTCGTCAGTATAAAGGGTTTTTCCTTCATATTCCTGTAATTCTATGCGATGGTTCCTTAGCTATCATTCCTGATTCTTCTGAAATGATAATCCTGTTTTTTGCATCAATTTAGTCTTATGGTATGCTTGCCCAAGGGAATTCTTAATAGATAAAGATGAAACTCATATTCCTTACCAACATTTGTCATCTATCTTATGTAGAGGCTGGAAAGCAATCAAAGGAGCACTGACTTGCTGGAAAATTGATATCTTTTGTAGGAGTGGAAATATTTTATCGGGTGGTGCTTCAAGAATTGAAGAGACTTTTACTTTCATGAGGTACTCTTAGATTAAGAAGTATAAAAGGATTTTGAGAAAATAATATAAAACCTGTCAAAATAATTAAGTTCATGATACATGACATCAACCTGGTGAAGTCTTTCCACGAGAAGTTTGAAGTCCCGGTGCTGTCTAAACCTTCGTTGATATCGGCGGATCGGGCAAAGCTTAGGTTCAACCTGATGCAGGAGGAGGTCAAAGAGTATCTTGATGGTGTTGAGAACAGGGATATGGAGAATATCGCCAAGGAGCTGGCAGACATATTGTATGTTGTTTATGGAACGATCCTTGAGCATGGGCTTCAGGATAAGATGGATGAGATCTTTGAAGAGGTACATCGATCAAACATGAGCAAGAGTTATCACAAGTATAAGATGGTCAAAGGCGAAGGCTATGTGCAGGCTAACCTGAGTTCTTTTTTCAAAGAATAAAAGGCTAATGAAGAATTCTTGTTTGTATTAATTTGCCATGGGCAAGAGCTTTCTAGAGGAAAACAATGGTCTCTGATACCTAATTTTTCTGCCAGATCATTTTGAGTCAGGTCAGCTCCTTTTGTGATCATGGCAATGTTTTATTCATGCATTTAGATAGATTATTACTGTAAATGCAATACCTATGGGAATTCCAATGAATGAAGAAAAAAAGATGTAATGGCGCAGTATCTCTGTGATTCCTATGGCACCTATTACTCCTCCGACAAGGGCAAAAAATATCCTTCTCATTTACAGTCTGCAGGGCAGTTTCGAGAGCTTTCTGCGCAGGGACAACCTTCACCCATACAAACAACAGCCTGGCAAATGCCGTCGCCACACTGGTCTATGCAAATGTCTGTTGAGATGTTGATAGTTCCATCATCTGTTTCACATCTAAGGGGACCGCTCGAAAGGTTGGACTCAGGAAAGAGGACGTTAAAGCCTGCTCGCTCGCAATCACTTTTTGTCCTGACCTCGTGGGTTATCTGTTCTCGCTCTTCAGGCATCTTCTCTTTCGTTATCTTACTCAGTTCCTCGGGTAACTTCTGTTCAGTTATCTCATGAAAACCTATTCTCTTGACCCTGTCTTCTACCACAATCGCTTCAACCGTATAGCCATGTATACCTGGTTCTGAAGAGTCAAATTTGCAACGGACTTCAAAACACTCGGGGTGCCTGATCTGCACACCGTAGGGGTCATTGTACTGATCACATATGGAGTCATCAGTCTCCATGATGGTATGGCAGAACAGGTTGTTCCCTGAGTTATTTAGGTAGTTGTGGTGGGATCTTATGAAATCATGAGTTACTTTTCCTGCAATCTCATTCTCAAAACTGATATGGGCTTCTTTACTGACACCACCGGTGTCAACATGCCCTACCAGGGCAACAAGAGCGATTATCGTTACTGAGAGTATCAGGACAATCGCAATCCCTGATAGAGCCAGAGCTATTGGCACTATGTTACTTCTTTCTTTTTTCTCTTTTTTATCTTTCTTGTCCTGACCAGGCATGATGAGTGCTGCCAGAATATAGAGCAGGATTCCGGTTCCGATGCTGAATATTGACAGCAAAACCCATATTAGTCGTATAACTGTTGGATCTATCTGCAGATACTCCCCAATTCCGCCACAGACTCCTGCCAGAACTTTATTATCGCTGCTTCTCTTAAGTTCTTTGTTATTGGTCTTGATATCCTTGTTACGCATGAGAAAATAGATAATTGCGCCAATTATGTTTAGCAATACCAGTACAACAATCCATACAATCTTCTCATTGGTACTCTTCTTAGATTTTATAATATCCACAATGGCCCATATCCATACTCCCAGCACAAAAAGGCTTGCTATGAAAGTAAAGGTCAGTGCCATGGAAAAAGCAAATATATTCATCATTTTATCACCTTCTTAAATACTGAAAGCGATGGGTTTTTATAAATAAACAGAAGCATTATTATAGAGGATTCCTCCATATCATTTAATAGATAAAAAAATAATTCCAACCAGATGTTAACTGCAATAGTCATTGAGACCCTGTATGTCAGTTTTGTAGCCAGTTGCGCCTTTTACATTGCTGATCGAAACCGTCGTCTGTATGCTTTTAGCAGACATTCTGGCATCAGATATATGGGGCTTGCATTACTCTATCTGGGAATTGGTTTTATTTTCAGATACACACTAATGCTTATCAGGATTCTGCAGGGTGATCCAATCATTAATACATTCGGTGTACTCACAGGTTTGATGGAAGTATTTTTGATGTTGCCTGGGTTCTTACTACTATACAGTTTAATATGGCACAAGACACCTTATCAAAAAAAAGTATATTGGCTCATTTATGGATTGGTAGGTGGGCTTGCATTACTGGACTGGTATTTTCAAGATCTTTTTTTCCTGTATGGCAGCCAGATTCTACTCTTTGGAGTGTCAGCAGTAGTCAGCCTGCAAAAGTATAAAACGAAGAAAAGCAATTATCAGCAGCTGTATTTCATCACCCTTGTCTTATTCCTTCTGGTGTGGATTTTTAACGGTATTGCCCAATATACCATAGCAACACATCCGTACATACGTTTTTATGCATATCTTTTGACACTGTCTGCGTGCGTTATTTTTGTTTATATAATGCGGACTTTAACCCGTGGATTCAAATGAAACGAAAACGTGAAAGGCTTGAGGTGATACATGACATTCTTGCTACAGTTCAGGATAAAGGACTAATCAGGCCTACAAGGCTGCTCCAGCTTTCCAATCTTTCCCCGAAGATGTTTCGTGACTATCTTGATGAGCTTACAAGCTCTGGCTTGCTTGGAAAGACTGAAAAACCATTCAACGGCTACCAGCTGACTGAAAAGGGATACCTTTTCCTTGAACGTTACAAGATATTTTCTAATTTTGTTGAGGAACTGGGACTATGATTCGGTATGGACCAAAACAAAGAAACATATTTTTAAATCATGAAGATATTTTGCATGATGGAGGATTAAAAATGAAACAAGCATTATTATTACCGGTTGCGATACTGATCGCATTAACCCTGATAGGGTGTCAACAAGACACTGAACAAAAGACAGAAGTACCCAACCCTGCATCTGAGTACTGTATTGAACAGGGTGGCAGCCTTGATATAAGGGATACTGATGATGGACAGGTTGGCATATGTGTCTTACCTGATGGCACTGAATGTGAAGAGTGGGCTTATATGAATGGTGAATGTCCAATCAACAATTTCGAGGAATGTGTTGATGCAGGAAATCCTGTTATGGAGAGTTATCCACGACAGTGTGAAGCAGACGGAGAAGTGTTTGTTGAAGATATATCTTATGAAGATAAATGTGAGAACCTGTATGATGGTAAGTGGCTTCCTGAATTCACCGAATGTGAAGGGATCAGTGAGGAACAATGCAAGGAGTTAGGTGGCTCTTTTGACAGCTGCGCTTCAGCATGCAGGCATGATCCAGATGCTGATATGTGCACTATGCAATGCGTTCAGGTCTGTGATGTTGAAATTGATGAGAATTCACATGCACAACTTTGCCAGCAAGAAGGAGGCAAATGGCTTCCGGAATATAATGAATGTGAAGGGATCTCCGAAGAGGCATGTCTGGAGAGTAATGGTTCTTTTGACAGTTGTGCTTCAGCATGCAGGAATGACCCTGACGCTGAGGTATGCACAAAACAATGTGTCTTTGTATGTTCATGGTAAAGATGAAGGAACGTAATGTAACAATTGATGTTGAGACCCTGAAGGCACTCAGTGTTGATGCCAGGTTGGCAATCCTTAAGCTTTTGAGCATAAAGAAGATGACACTAAGTGAACTAGCAACGGAACTTAACCTCGCCCAGGCAACCCTTAGTGAACACTTGGTTAAATTGTGCCATGCAGACCTTGTAGCAAAGGAAGATACAACACGCAAATGGAAGTATTACTCTCTCACACGGAAAGGAAGGGATATTGTGGAACCACGTGAGAGAAGTGTTATATTTGCCTTGTTTGCTTTGCTTTTGACAGGTGCCTGGAGTGGATACATGTTCCTCAGACAGTTTTTTGCGCAGCCGCAGCAAGAGATGATGATGCGTGCGCAGGAAGTGCCTAATGAACCAAACATAGTCTGGGGATATGTCTTTTTTATTGTTCTTGTATTGGCTGGTATGTGTGCCGGCTATCTGATCAGAAGGTATATGAGGTGAAACTATGAAAAACGATAAGACTTTACTGATGCTGAATCTTTTCATCGGAGTAATAATACTTGCGAGCCTGTTTCTTTTACAGGAGAAAGGGGAAGAACGTAAAATGAGTGTTAGTGGCTCTGCTGAGAAGAAGGTAGCACCAGATTTGGGTGTATTGACCTTCTCGATTGTTACAGTTGATGATAATGTAACAGAAGCAGAAGAAAGAAACAGTGAGATCAATAATCGTATAATGGAAAGATTTAATGCGACCACAACACGGTATCAGATCTACAGAGAAAAGCCGGATGAATTAAAGTGGCAGAATGAAAGCACTATCCAAAAGTATACGGTACGAAACACAATCACTATAAGGTCAACTAATCTGGAAAGCTTGGGAGAGACAGTGAGCTCTGTAATTGATATGGGAGCAAATGAGGTGCAAAGCGTCAGGTATGAGCTGTCTGATGAATTGAGGGAAACTGTACAGGATTCACTTATGGCTGAAGCTGTAGAAGATGCAAGGGAAAAGGCTGAGGAACTTGCAAACCAGGCAGATGTGCGAATCAAAGGTGTAAGTAGAATCCAACCGCAAAGCGGGGGCTATTATCCTATGTATGAGAGTTCTGATGCTCGAGATGCCAATTTCAAGCCAGACTCACAGGATGTAACCTATTCTGTGAATATAGAATATCTTATTTAGCCGGACATTGTCCGGTTTTTTTATCATAATCCATAAATAAAATGCTACTATTCTTTGAATCATGGGGTATATACTGAAAGGACCAATACAAATGAGTGATGTTGCCAATCTTTTGGAGGGTATCACGCAATCCTACTGTGATAACAGATTCAGTTACAAGAAGCAGATAAATACAGTATATTGGGATGGAGACATGATAAACCCAGGTGAGGAGTCTAAGTTTCCACAGCTTAATGGTTCATCTATCAAGACCAATTATCAAGCCCTTGTCCAAAGAAGGATGCTTGCAAAGGCAAAACCTGTGGCTTCTGACCTTGTAATAGCTGTGAATTGTGACCTGCTTGAAAAAGGATTATTCTCGAATAGATGGCGAAGCCATCTGAAGACAAGGGCAGTAAACAAGACCTTGCTTGAGGATCTGGTAAGCGGGCAAACAGTTCCAGCCACTGTAAATGAGTATGTCATAGGCACTTGGCCGATGAATTGGTGCTCACAGGGTGAGTTTGAAGATTATCTCAGCTACCGTAATCAGTTGCTTGCACAGGCAAATGAAAGGCTTAAGTCCCGAACAAGTGGAGCTGCTCTCAGGCTTTTGACTGAGTTATAAACTTATTTTTCTCCTTTTTATATGTCTGTTCATCAGCACCATCCAGAGACTTTTTCAGTTCTTAGTACTTTTCTAGAAGCTGTGGCTCGGTCTTCAATCGTTTTATATGATCAAGATATTTCTTGACTCTCTTGTGACCTTTTGATACTATGTGCAATTAACACACTATCCCTTCAACCTTCTTTTTGCAAAAGCCTTCACCGCCAATGATAGGTCCAACCCCAAATCCTATCTTCTTAAAATTCTGCTGGACTTGTCTTACTTTATCAACTTCGATAAGCAAATCAAATTCTTCCTTTCCGCACATGGGTACTGCAAAAGACCCAATAAGAGTTATTCTTGCCTTAGGAAGTGCGGCCTGGACTTCTTTCTTGCAAATCTCAATGAGTTCAAATATCTTATCCGAGGGTTCGATTATCTTGACAGCCATTTTTAACCTATTATTCCTACAAGCAGGTATATCAATGAGAACAGGACCAATAGTCCATAGGTAATCATATTTGCAACCCAAACAGGTTTTGGTTCGAGATTCTTGAAGTATCGTTTCAAGATCTTATACTCTATAAGTATGGATATAAAGAATGCAAGTAGCAATCCGATTATTATTGCTATCGGCAGGGTCCAATATATCTGTTCTTCCCATGGGCATAGCCATGCGGCTTCGAGTAATACGGTAAGTATGCTTTTTCCTACCGTGTCAAATCCAGGACCGCAGCTGCCTCCTGTTGTTATCAATCCAATACCAAACAGTAAGCCCCATGAAATAGGATACCCAAGGATTGTTGTTACTGCATTAGCAATTCCAACGGGGACTATTGTTCTTTTCAATCCTTTAGCAAGATATCTCATCAGGACCAGGGATTCTATGAGGATTATCGGAAGCAAAGCCAAAAGCATTAGCGGCATGGTAACAAAGATCACAGGAATCCCCATGTTTGCTGAGACACATGGAACCATCAGAATTACCAGAAATAATGCTGGAAATTTGGTTCTCTTCATACTATATTTCAGGGCTAATTATTTTATAAAGGTTCTCTAAATATTTATATAGGGGGATGTTTGAGAATGAGGTATGAGATGGTTTTTATTATTGGTATTGGTTCTTATTGTAGGATGTGCTCATAAGGCAACCATATTTACGAGTGATAGTGATTATCCGGATGTCATGGTTCCGGTAGCATTGCCATTGAATGAGACTGAGGCTAATACCACTCTCAGCTTGATTCTTGAAGAGAACGACTACATGCTTGATGGAAAAGTTTGGGAAAATGAAGGTGTATGGCATGCCAGGCTAGCAGAGAAGGAATGTGAAGAAGAGGATTATCCTTGCGGCGGGAATATTGAGCTTAATGGCACGAAATACAGCATCTGGCTTATTGGATAATTCGCAGAACAGGTTATCTATACTTAAACCTTTATGGAATATTAGTCTAAGACAGGAATTTCCCTGGATGATTGATAAAACTCTTGAATGATACCTCAAAAAGAATACTCTCTTTTTGATGGCTAACAAAAAAAAGTTACATATTATCAGAGGGACAAGCTTTCGAGTTTTTCTAAAAAATCTGCTTTAGGCTTCCAGCCTAAGGAAAGTTAGCA
>CAYYOI010000057.1:0-8555 GCA_964473285.1 uncultured Methanosarcinales archaeon
TATGGTATCCTGCCATTTTAATATATATATTCTACTATTTTTTAGAAAAACTCGGGCCTATAGAAACATTTATAAACTCAATATTATGAGAGAAATGAAGAGATGACAGAGTTCAATATACCTGATTTTCTCAACGATTGTCTGAAAGAACTGGCAAACGTTGGTGGTGGGCACGCGACTGGTGCATTATCCCAGTTGCTAAGCCGGAAAGTGAATCTTGGTGTACCTTATGTCAGGTTTGTACTGCTAAACCAGATGAAAGAGAAACAGGTAGAAAAAGGAGAAAAGATCATCGCAGTTTATTCAAGGGTTCATGATGAGAACATGGGAGGTAACCTGATCGTGACTTTTCCATGGAAGGCCTCACAGATTTTAAAAGTGAACCTTCTTGCTGACGGGGTCTCGCATAATGAAGAGATAACTCAGAAAGATGAGATAAGATTCAAGGAAGTGGGTGATGCGCTTTTCCAGTCATACTCAGAAGCAGTGAACAATTTCCTTGCTCTGAACCTGACATACAGCGAGAGCAAATTCATACTGAGCACACCACATACTCTAATGGACTTAATCATAGAGGGAACAAACTCAGAATACGCGCTTGTGGTAAGCACTAAGTTTGATGTTGAAGGAATGAGTATTGACGGGGATCTTGAACTGAGTTTTATACCTCGTGAACTTGAAAAATTCACAGAATTGCTGAAAAAAAATTTCGGGATGGGATAATATGAGAATCATCGTTATAGGAGCAGGAGAGATAGGCAAAAGCCTTGTCAAGATGCTCTCAAAGGAGAAGCATGAAGTAATCCTTATAGATCAGAGCAATGACCTGGTTAAAGATATAGCGAACCAGATCGATATACTGGTAATAAAAGGTGATGCAACACAGCTAAGCATACTCAAGGATGCGGGTATTGAGAAAAGCCAGGGTGTTGTTGCTGTCACAAATGATGACAAGACCAATCTAATGATCAGTGAGATTGCGCTCAGTTCAGGGATAAAAAGGGTGATATCCCGTGTAAACACACCTGGTAACGAGGAGCTTTTTACAAAGATTGGGGTGAGCACCCTGATTCCTACTGTCAACCTTGCAGTGACTGAGATAAAGAATGCACTCATGAGGGATGATGAAAATGAACAGAAAAGCAGGTTCATTGCACCGCTAGGAGTGAGTGATACTGAGATTATAGAGGTTACAGTGAATTCCAGAAGTTCACTTATAGGAAAGGAGACTATCATACCAAAAGGAGTCATTTCCGCAATATACAGGAATGGCGATATCTTGATCCCCTTAGGAAAGCAGCATGAGATTAAGGAAGGGGATGTGCTTGTAATCACTGCAAAAACAAAGGATGTGGGTGAAATAATTAAACTAGTAAATCCATGAAAGCTATCCTTAATTACCTGGGTTATGTATTGTTTCTCTTTTCTTTCTTCTTGCTTATACCTGTTCCTGTGGCCCTATTGAATGGAGAGGACGTATTCTATTTCATGCTGGGGTTCATAATAGCATTTATAACTGGATTATTTCTCAAGAGAGTTGCAAGGGAGATGGGGGAGTCTGAAAGATTTTTCATCTTCAATTCTATAACGCTTACTGAGGGTTTTGTGATTGTTGCACTAAGCTTTATCTGCCTTAGCGCAGTGGCAATGCTGCCATATCTTCCTGTCCTGGAAGGAACAAGGGGAGAAATTGTAATAGATGCATATTTTGAAGGGATATCAGGCATAACTACTACTGGGCTATCCATAATACCAAATGTGTCTGAGATGCCAGAAGGCCTGCTTTTATGGCGTGCACTTACTCAATGGATAGGGGGGATAGGAATCATCATGGTCTTCCTTTTCATGATATATAAGCAACGTTCGCGTTCAGAAGAGGATGAGAATGACAGCGGATCACATATCAGACTTTATCAATCACTAATATCAACAACAACTTCCCCAAATGTTACAAAGATAATGTATAAAGTGGGAATCACATATGGAATTCTTACAATTATAGGGATAACAGCCTTATTCTTAGCTGGGCTTTCGATATTTGATGCAGTGACCACTGCTTTTACTGCACTTTCGACAGGAGGGTTTATAGCAGGGGATTTGTTCTACCAATCAATACATGTCATGAGTGTCACCATCATACTTATGATATTAGGAGCAATATCTTTCATTGCATACAGCAATCTTTTGTCAAGTATAAGGGATTTCTTTAGAGATATAGAATTCAGGTCATTGATTATCTTTTTGGGGGTTATATTGGGTTTTGGTATAATCCTCAATCTGATAGGCATAATAGATATGGATGTCCCAACAATGATATTCCAGCTGACCTCAGCACTTACCGGCACAGGTTTCTCTGTACACCCTATATCCCTTCACCCTCCGATTATTCTTTTCATACTCATGATTGCGATGTTTATAGGAGGGGCTACGTGTTCAACAAGCGGAGGGATAAAACAGTTCAGGCTTGTGGTGATATTGAAATCGATTTTATGGAACATAAGGAAGATGTCCAACCCAACAAGTGCAGTTATTCCCCTTAAGATGAACAAGAAATCTTTTGAGATGACAAGCCTTGCGCTGGTGCAGATTCTGGTATTCAGTTTCCTTATAGTCTTATGTCTTGGAACTGTGGTCTTGCTCTTGTGCGGTTTTGAATTGTTTGATGCGCTTTTTCAGACCCTTAGTGCCTTATGCACGGTAGGACTTTCAAGTGTGCCTATAGACACTATGCCTGCGGTTGCAAAGATCACTCTCATGGTGTGCATGATTCTGGGAAGGATAGAGATATTCCCTTTTCTGGTCCTTGTAAGAAAAATATTCAAATCATGATATAGTAGCCAAAGATCATGTTCCTTTCAAGGGTGCCCCTGGCAACTATAGTCTCCCCTTCATCGGGGAGGTCATCTGACGTAACTTCTATGGTATCATTGTTCTTGTCCTTTATGACGTATCCGGACATATCTCCAATCTTTACTGAATGCAAAACCTCTCCTCTGACGGCTACATTTTCTCCGATATTATCCTTATCCTTTATCTCATCAATTGTCTGGTATGTACAGCCAAGGATGGTTAGAAGGAATGCCAGCAATAATAATTTTCGTACCATGAGGTGTTAAATCATTTTTTTGTTTATATACTTTTTGCATGCAATAGTTTTTTAAATGAATTGTCAATATTATTTCTATGGCACGAGAAATCAAATCTGAAACCAGCAAGACTTTCATGGAATTCCGTCTTCTACCGCGACTGACAACAAAAAGGCATACTCCTGATTCAATCGAGCTTAGGGCGCCTCTTACAAAGTCAGGACTTTCTCTTAATATCCCTTTATCCTCTGCAGTGATGCAATCTGTATCAGGGCCTGACCTTGCAGTAGCCTTAGCTAGGGAGGGAGGTATCAGTTTCATATTCTGCTCACAGCCGATCGAGGAACAGGCAAAGATGGTAAGGAAGGTCAAGACATACAAATCAGGCTTTGTGGTCTCTGATTCGAATCTTTCACCTGAGCATAAACTAAAGGATGTCTTGGATCTTACTGAGAAAACAGGCCATTCAACAATACCTGTGACTGATGATGGATCCCCTGAAGGAGTCTTGATGGGAATGATCACTGATATGGATTACTGGCCGACTGATGACCCTGAAACAAAGGTGAAGGATATAATGACCCCAGTTGAGTCACTTGCCTGTGGAAAGGATGGAATCAGCCTGAAGGAAGCAAACGAGATTCTCAGGAAGGCAAAGAAATCATGTATACCTATACTGGACAAGAAGAGGCTCAAATACCTGGTTTTCAAGAAGGATTATCTCATGCATAAATCATATCCTCTTGAATTGCTTGATGAGGAGAAGAGACTCATGGTCGGCGCAGGGATCAACACAAAGGATTACAAGGAAAGGGTTCCTGCTCTTCATGAAAATGGTTGTGATGTGCTGGTTATTGACTCTTCAGATGGCTATTCAGAATACGTGAGTGATACTATCAGATGGGTCAAGAAGAATTATCCTGACCTTCCGGTGGGAGCAGGGAATGTAGTGAGTTCAGAGGGTTTTAGATATCTTGCAGAGGCGGGTGCTGATTTTGTGAAAGTGGGAATTGGTGGCGGGTCTATCTGCATCACCCAGGAACAAAAGGGGATTGGAAGAGGCCAGGCATCAGCTCTTAGTGATGTGGTTGCTGCTAGGGATGAATACCAAAAAAAGAAAGGAGAGTATGTACCGATATGTTCTGATGGAGGATTGGTGCAGGACTCAAACATCCTCATGTCTCTTGCTTTTGGTGCTGATTTTGTAATGATGGGGAGGTATTTTGCCAGGTTCAGAGAAAGCCCAACACCTATAAAAGAGGTTAATGGAAAGCAAGTCAAGCCTTACTGGGGAGAGGGTTCAGAGAGGGCCCGGAACTGGCAGAGATATTATACAGGAGGCGGTTCAAACCTTAAGTTCGAAGAAGGTGTTGATGGGTTCGTCTCCTTTGCAGGAACACTCAAGGATAATGTTGAGAAGACTCTGGCGGTTATCAGATCAACAATGGGAAACATAGGTTGCAAAGATATTCCAGAACTGCATGATGAGGCGATAATAGAACCGATGTCATCTGCATCCATACGTGAGGGGAAGGCACATGACATCCTTTTGCATGAGGATGATCGGTTGAGTTGGTAGGGCCTAAGACAATTCATGTTAAACGCTTTGAAAGTTGGGCTTTCCAACAACCTATAAGACTGATAGTATGATTGTTGGTGCATTGGAATCATGAATCAGATGATCTAAATCCAACAAGAGAATATATCTTACCTAAATTAAGAGGAAAGAGCTCATTTAGGGATGTGATTTTGCTTGATGATCCTAAATAGCTAGGTCTACAGCAGCTTCCGCTAATATTTGAAGTGTATCATACACTTTGAGATTCACATCTTCTTGACTTATTGCTAAAGGAATCTCTGTACATCCTAATACTATAGCGTTAGCTGATCTTTTTTCCATTTTGCGAATTATTGAGATTGCATTGTTTTTTGTATTATTCTCTACTTTTCCACTCATTACTTCTAAGATTAATTGTTTCAAAACTGAATTCTCATCTTCTTCTGGAGAGATATAATTGATGTTGTTTTCACTCAATTGCTCTTGATAAAGTTGAAGTTTTAGTGTAGTTTCAGATCCAAGCAATCCCACAACACTATGATTACCTTTTTTTATCTTCTTGATTGTTTCTTCTATTATGCTGATTACAGGGATAGGAGACCTAACTCTTAGTTCATTGATAAAGATATGAACTGTATTGCAGGGTATTACTATAAGGTCTGAGCCAGCATTTTCTAAGAGATCAATCCCGTGAATTAGCTGTTCCAAGACTAATTCCTTATTGACTATGCCTGATTCATCAAAGCCATATAATGGTAAGGAATAAATAAACATTGGAGGGTAATCTGTGTCTTGGACAGCATGATATTTGTTCTGACAATAATAGATCATCTTATAATACAGATTGGCTGAAGCTTCTGGTCCCATCCCTCCAAGTATACCTATTTTCTTAAGCGCCATACCCTGCCTCTAGCTCTAATGGAGATATAGACTCTGAATTGAAGAACTTAGCAATTTGCAGTATATCAATAGATGCAAAAGACTGAAAACTATTCCCGCTTGCATGTACATTAGATGGTTCTATAGACGCGTGAGTATAAGAATCCGGAGTAGTATAATAGCATGGAAAGATCTTTGTTATATCAATACCTAATTTTTTAAGGATTGTTCCTTTCTGTTGGGATGCATATTGCTTGTCAAGTACAGTTACACAACTGTCAGCTTCCTCAAGCTTTTGTAGATACAGGCACGCATCTAACAATGAACACTTTTCGTTTTCTGGATCATAAAGCAAAACTTTTCCTTTATTAAGAATAGTTTTCCCGTTATTATGTACACCAGCATAACAATTTTTCTGCAAATAGGATAAAATATCTTCAGCATGATCAACAAGGTCTGACTCATATACTATCTTGTCAGGTGCAAAGCCAAATTTAGACAAAGAATTGCAATAATCAGGTATATCAAGCTGTATAGGCTTATCCTGAAACAAAGGATTATAATCATCTATAAAAAGCCATTTGGCAGTTTGGAAACCAAGAAATTCCAGTATTTCAGATAGAATTGTCCCTTGTTTAGCACCTTCATATTGCTCCACAGTAGGAATCTCATTGGTATAGATATGTCCGGCCTCAACAATAATGCTGGGATTATTCATCTCTGGAACCTTAAATTTAATTGTCTTTTCCATTTTCTAATAATTATGTGGATTAAACAGAGATATATCATTAATGTCCGGGATAAAACAGAAAAATACCTTTTTGTTCTAAATAGAACAAATTAGTAAAATTTATATAGTCTATAGTATTATTATAATATATGGCCAAATCTACTACAGAATTGACAGGTGAATACATCCAGGAACACCCACACATCAAGAATTGTCTAAAGAAAGATCTCATAAACTATTCTTCATTGGCCAGATTGATAAGTAAAGAATTAAAGATTGAAAACAAGTCATCCAAAGAAGCGATCCTGATAGCTGCAAGGAGGTTTCAGGATAAATTAAAGAGAGAGCTGAGTAATGAGCGCAAGATAAAAACACTGTTGACTAAATCAGAGATTGGAATAAAAAATAAGATAGGTGTGTTGATATTAAGAAAATTTATTGATCTGGATTATGTTATTGAACTCCAGAAAAATGCAAGAAAAGAAAATGGAATGATGTATGTCCTTGAGGGAACAGACAATTATACCATAATTACACAGGAGAAGTATGCACAGATATTACATGAGAAATATGAGGGCAACACAATCAAATATCATAATGATCTGGTGATCATAGACTTCAAATCACCAGAAGAAATAGAAAAGGTTACAGGAGTTATCTCATACCTCACATCTCTTTTTGCAGAAAATGGTGTAAATATCCTTGAATTCTTTTCTTGCTGGAGAGATACTATTTTTGTTATTGATAAAAAAGATATGGATAAAGCAATCAAGTTCTTAAACTTCTAGTGAGAAGCTATAAAAGGCTTAAATTTTTTTGCCCGAGCTACTTATTAGAAGAGAGATCTAATTTTTTTAGATTAGGGATGAATAAACTGAGTCTGAAAAAACTATTCCTTGAAACAATCATCAAGTACCTTATCATACCACACAATTGATTCCTCTTTTGAACTCATTACTAACAAAGAATCTGGCTGCAACATTATTTTCCATCTCAGTAAGAGAACAAACATATTCGCAACCCAATTCTTTTAATTTATCAAGCAAATTACTTAAAAGCAATTTCCCAACTTTTTTGCCTCTAAAATCAGGGTCTACAAAAATATTTTCAATGATTCCTTTTTTAAAATAGGAGTTATAATTCGCGATAATATAGCCAATTATTTGATTGCTTTCTTTTGCAACAAGAATAGGGTTATTGCTTTTGATACAATCAATTAAAACATCTTTTGGCCAAAAAGTAACTACATCATCGCTAACTTGAAATTCATTTACTGATTTTCCCAATTCGATGATTGTATCAAGATCAGCTAATGTTGCAGTTTTAATTTCCATAATCTTACTAGATTATGTCCCATATAAAGTTTTCGATGATTCTTCTAAAATAAGGATTTAGAGAAGTTTTCACTAAAAATTCTGGGAGAGTGGAATTCCACCTTTAAATTGGAGGAAGCTCTTTGGTTACCGCTTTCCTTGCTGATGAGAACTAAAATATGCTTAAGTCTTCGCTATTGCATGCAACTGCGCATCTGATGAAGAATTATAAAAATGATCTCCCTTCTGTGCAATACCTACTGCCAGCAAGGAGGTCAATATAAAACAATCAAAGAATTTTCATCTTGTATCCTCTCTAAATATGATCACGCTATACCCTTCCTTTTTATGAGGGTCTTTGCAAGGGTTGCGCCGGCAACTATACCAACTCCAGTAGAGATCAATATCGATCTTTCCGGATGCTCTTGGATATAGCGATTCGCATAATCCTTCATCATTAGTGATCTCTCCTTTAGATAATCCTTCTTTTTCTTGCTGCTCTGACCTATACTTTCGGCTTTATCCATCATACTATCGATACCATTATGCATCTTTTTTCTTAGATTTTCTTTTTTATTTTTCATCTTTTCACCTCTTCCAGATATTACCTGGCATCTGTCTCTCCAGGAGATGCTGAAACTGTATCTTTCTTATTCTCTGCATTGCCCTCAGAGAACCTATAATGCCTTGTTATTTTTATCTTGGCATAATCTTCAATTACATCACCTGTTTTGTCTGGCAGTAATCTCATCTTATGGATATCCATGCCTTGGATCTCTATCTCAACCTTTCTAATACTTGAGTGATTTGGAGTCAGTACAATTGTCTTATGCTCCGGTCCCCATTTTTTCTCAAATGTTCCAGAGGTGTAGTTAAACCTAGACAATGGAATGTTTGGTAAGAGAGAAGATTCTGCCTTTAGATAGATTATGTAATCACCGAGTTTTTCTAAAAAATCTGCTTTAGGCTTCCAGCCTAAGGAAAGTTAG
>CAYYOI010000058.1:0-8486 GCA_964473285.1 uncultured Methanosarcinales archaeon
TTTACAGGTGTTTTCCTTTATATTTCTAACGATTCAGAGGATTTCTACGGACCCGCTTCAATGAGAAATTCTATGCGACGTCTTTCGCACCTGCTTGTAAAATCTTTTCTTGTTGTACATCTTTCGCTTACAATACCTTTCTTCTCGTGTGGAAATCTTTGGCAGACAGATGGGCGGATGTCATATATCGAACATCCTTCATTATAGAAAATGCAGTGTCTTCCTTTTTTTTTGAGAAGGACAAGGCCGTTCTTTTTTTCAAAAAAGTCTTTATGGCCTTTCTTCCTGATCAGATTGATATCATCCTCGCTGACTGTAACGTCAAGCTGGCAGCAAAATCCGCATCTTTTGCATTTGAATAGTTGCATGACCCAGGTAGGGGCTATTAGTTTATAAACTATGCAGTTTATTTCCTGCCTTTATGGTATGATATTAAACAATAGTTTTTTATATCTTATATGTCCTATTTATAAAAAAAGGGGTTGGCTATGCTGCAATTATATGATAATCTTAATGTAGATATGGTAGATATTTCTTCTAGTGAGTATATAGAAAAAATCCAGAAAAAAGATCCCCCTTCTTTTGTGAGCTATAAGCCGCCTTTTCCATCTATAAACCGTAAGGCATTCAGGTACCGACCCTATACTAACCTGATAATAATTGGGTATGGTGGTTCAAGTTCAAGTTTCTATGCTATGTATAAAGCTCTATACCATGGAAAGAAGAATGTTGAATTTATCAATACAGTGGATCCGGATGAGCTGGATCGTGTCAAGCAGCGCTGTAGACGTGATGATACAATAGTTATCTCAATCTCCAAGTCAGGCAATACTGCGGGAGTCTTACAGGCATTGTTCTATTTTGATCATTATCCTATGTTTTTCATAACTTCAGAAAATGAAGGAGCCTTGATGAACATTGTTAATAAAAGGGGTGTAGATTATATTGCCCATCCGGAGATAGGAGGAAGGTTTTCTGCAAGGACTCCAAGCGGTTTTCTTCCTGCATCAATACTTAATCTTGATATTGAAGGGATTGATTATGGGTTTCGTAATATCTATTCATTGTGCAATGAGAAAGTGCCTTTGCATAATAACCCTGCATTGCATCTCGCTCTTGCGTGCCATATACTTGAGAAAGAAGGATATTCGGAGATCTATCTTCCAATGTATAGTCCTTTTCTGGATGGGTTTGGAAGATTAATCACGCAACTTATGCATGAATCAGTTGCAAAAAAAGGAAGGGGACCGACGGTCATTACGGCATCTGCACCTGAAGCCCAGCACCATACTAATCAAAGGTTGTTTGGAGGGGCAAGAAATATGATCGCTTTATTCTTGAGGGTTGAGAACTATGAGCGTGACATGCGTGTGCTTGTACCTCCTGACTTAGCAATCGTTAATTACAAGGATACCCGCTTGTCAGCCTTGGAGGGGTTGCCTTATAGTATGGCTATGCATTTTGAGCTAATGGGCACTTATCAGAACGCTGTAAATGAAGGAATTCCTGCAGCACTTATATCAATAGAGCGGATTGATGCTTTAAACATAGGAGAATTAATCGGCTTTTTCCAGTATTTTGCAGTCTATTCAGCTTATCTACGGGAGGTTAACCCTTTTGATCAGCCACACGTGGAACAGAGCAAGAATATGACTTTTCATTATATAAAGGAGTATAATAAGAATCAATAATTTTAAAAATAAAAAATGAAGGATGGTATTAATGTCGGATGGACTCTTTGGTAGAGTGAAGGGTATCTTCAAAAAAGAGGAAAGTACTCATGAAGAGGAACCCTCACATAAGAATGATCTTACTGAGAAGATCGAGGGTATTTCATTTGGTGCGCCTAAGCAGGATTTCCGTAAGATAGTTCTTTTTAAGTTGAATGAGAAGGACTATGGTCTTGATATAAGGTATATAGAGGAAGTGCTTCCTTCTCCGTCATATCAGAAGCTTGTTACTTCAGATCCAAACATTGAAGGAGTAATCCCTTTGAATAATCGTATGATTGGGGTGATAAATCTTTCTAAGAAACTGGGTTATGAGAATAGTGGAGTCTTATCAAGAGTACTTGTTACAGATTTCAATGGGGAGTTGTTTGGTTTAAGAGTGGATGGTGTGGAGGAAGTGATTGATGTCTTGCCAGAGGATCTTGGTGAAATAAAAGGAGAGGATGAATTGAGTGGTTATTGCGAGGGAATCATCAAAAGGGATGGCAAGGATATTCCAATCCTTGATCTTAATAAGATTGTACTTACGGAGGATATCCAAAATACTGAGATAGCCATGGAGAGTGGTTCTGAATCTGGAACTACTGAAGCGGATTCATTTAACCAGGCTTCTGAATCCAAGGATGCTACTCAGAATACTTCTGATGAATCATCATCTGGGGATGCTTTGACTGGATCTTCTTCCCCTGTTTCTGATAATTCTGATTCTTCTGGTGATGCAGAGGATTATACTGTTTGTGGGTCTTCTAATGATTCACCAGAAGAAGGCCAGAAAGCAGATGTTTCAAACGGTCAAGATGATAAAACTCCTGATGATTCAAAGGTTGAGGGTTTGGACAGTGATGGGGCAAAGGTTGATTTAAGTTCAGGGGAACAATCAAAAAAACCTGAAACAGAATCAAAGGCTGAATCTGGTAGGGAAGAATCAAATACTGAATCAATTGGTCAGGAAGGATCAAAGATTGAGACGCAATTAAATACTGAAGCAGGAGAAACAAGTTCAGTAGAACAAACTTCTGACGAATCAAAGGCTGAAACCGAATCAAAACCTGAAAAAGAGGTTGAAACAGGATCTCAAGACTCAGATGACCTGACTGAAACTGCAGTTGAAGATTCAAAATCGGAGGCTGGTATTGAAGAACCAAAGACTGAAGCCAAATCAAATACTGAAACCGAATCGGGAACTGAGGGAGAAGAATCTGAATCATCTGATCTTCAGGAAGATGAATCCTCATTTGATGATGTGGATCCCTTTTCAATGCTGAATGAGGATCAATCTGTATCTGAGGGTACAGAGGAAAAAAGTGAAAAACCAACTGATTCCCATGAATTGTTCCAGAAGTTGAAGGCTGAAAAAGAAGGAAAGGCTGCTCCAAAAGCGGAAAAACAGGATAAGGAGTCAGAAGCTGAATCAGAAAAAGCTAAACCTGAGAAAACCGAAAAGAGTGGTGATTCTCCTGACTGGGATCAGGATATTGACCTTTTTGGAGATTCTCCAGCTGCTGATACTAAAACTGAATCTCAGGAAAAGACACAGGAAAAGGCACAGGAGAATTCTCAGGAAAGCCCAAAGGTAAGAGATGATTCTCAAGCAAATAATGAGGTAACTGTGGCTTCACAGCTTCCGCAACCTATGCAACAAATTCCTCAGTTTCAGGAAAATTATAAGTTAAGATCTGATCTCAATGAGATCAAGGAAACTCTTTCAGACATACATTATCTAATCAAGAAAGAGTCAAATAAAATCAAAGAGCAGTTGTTAGATGTAAAAGCACCCACGAATAATCCTTCTGTTGTGAATGAATCTGTAAGGCATTCACAAAACCAGGAACAAGGGCAACAGATAAAGGCATTGCAAGATGATTTGAACCTCTTGAAGGAGCAGTTGCTGGACAAAGAATTTCGTTCGATTGCTTCTGACACTCAGCCTTCGTGGGAGCAATCTTTTTTCAGAAAGGAGCAAGATTTGCATGCTTTGCGTGCGGAAATTGCTTCTCTTAAGTCTCAAGATAAACAGGGGTATGAATCAGAGTTACGTGCAATTCGCGATGAGCTGAAAAAAGGAAAAACTGAAGATGATGAACTGGAGGCCTTGCGCGAGGAAATCTCTTCTCTTAAACAAAATCAAACAAAAGGTTCAAAGGATGATGAGCTGAAGGCTTTGCGTGAGGAGCTTGCATCCCTTAAATCTGAGATGAATGGGTCTGAAGTCAAAGCTCTTCGTGATGAGGTTGCATCTTTGAAAGAAAGGCAACCTGCACTGGATTCTCTTCACTCAGAAATGGGGTCTATCAAGGAGACAAAAGGTACCATCATACAGGCAATCAAGGATTTGCGGGATGAGATTGTTGCTTTGAAAACCGCTAAAAATGATGCACTTTCAGAAAGGGCTTTTGATGTTCGTGCTTCAAATCCTTCAGGTAAAGATGCTTCAAATGAAAATGCTTCAGATCAAGATCCTTTAGATAAAACTAATTCAATAGCTTCAGACCAAACTACTTCAAATCCTTCAGCAGTTTCTTCTGATTATTCTACAGAGGAGTTCAATGCGGTAAAAGAGGTAAATACACTTACTGATTCTTTACAGAATTATGGGATGGATTTTGCGTCACTTGATAATGATCTGTTTGATCTTGACAGGAAGATACGTTCTAGCCTTCATAAGCTTGATCAGATTAATGATTGATGTAGTTTGCAATCTTTGAAAAGTTCCATATGTTGTTTCTCCAGTCATTCTTCCTGCAGATTTCTTCATGAAGTTGTTTTACTTGTATGCAATAGGTGTAGAACTCTTTCCAATTCCTTACTGTGGTTATTTTCGGATCACTGGTCCTTTTATCATTGAGATAAGCAAGATGGGCGCTTGTATGTTTTAGTTCTATCAGTTTTTCCAGGGAGTCGTCCAGTACAATGCGGGCTTTGAGCTTTTTTGTTATATATGATTTTGGAGAATAGGATGTATTATGCACATATTTGATAGGCAGGTGATGCTTATCGATGAATCTTTTTACAGGTGGATAGATCTCGTCAGGGCGGGATGTGATGATTGCAAACCTGAAGCTTTGATTGTAGAGTGCATGAAGGGTTTCTTTAACATAAGGAAGGAGTGTATAATACTTGTCCATATATTCCTGGGTTCCGGCAAGGGTAGTCATATCTTTGTATTGCTTCCTGTCCAGAGGGCTTGTGTGTTTCGAGATCTGATTCCTATTTACTTTCATGCCTGATACAGCATAGGTTGCTTTGATTCTTGCTTCGGTGAGATCAGCGATAGTGCCGTCGAAATCGAGAGCAACGATTATGTGTCTTGCGACATATTTATTAAACATAGTACATGCTGAATTGTCTGAGAATTTAAGTGTTTGGGTTAGGCAGTATTTTTACATATTGTTTCATAATCAGAAATATAAAAACAATAGCGTGGAAATATCGCTCTTATCCACCTATGGCAATACGCCCGCAAGGTAGAAGGCCGTGGCCCGGATGCAAAAATGACGTCGCATTTTTTATCCAGTCCTGTCGGCGACGTTTCCTTACGCCGTGGCCCGGATTTGAACCGGGATATCCCGAAGGAAACTGGCTCTCAAGGCCAGCGCAATGCCAGATTATGCGACCACGGCATAGGATTGAGAATTAATCGCCTCTTTATAAATCTATCCCAGGAAGGCTTCCTGTTTTAAGGGTTCTATTATATGGATCTCTTTTTTGGATTCTATATAATTGTCAAGTTCCTCATAGAAATCATGCATCTCTTTCATGTCGGGAAATATGCACTCGGCAAGAAAATCATAGCCTTCAACTTTCCTCAGGTTGTTGATACACTTGCTTGAATCAAGGAATGCAAACAGTTTTTCAGGTTCTTTTCCTTTGAGGTAGAGGTGGATATGGACATGATGATTAAGTTTTGAGAAGTCTATAAGGCTTGTATGCTTGATTATGCATCTCTCAAGCTTTTTTATCCTGTCATAGACTGTCGATACGGGGATATTTGTTTCCCTGCTGATAGCTGCAATACTTTTTCTGGCATCATTACGGAGTTGCTTTATTATCTGTTGCATAGTCTATTACTTTAAATTGAAATTTAAATACTTTGTTGCTTGATTTCAGGGTTTTTTTTATTCATTTCGGAATACCTTTATCTTGGAAAAGCAAAATCTTTAAATAACCACATCCGTTGTTTGAGAAGATGACAGATAAAACAGTGGTCGGTCTTGTGGAAGATGTTGTTGTGAAGGGCAATAACGGAAAGAGCAGGACTCTTAAGGCCAGGATTGATACAGGTGCGACAAAAAGCTCTATCGATAAAGAAATTGTTGATGAGCTTGAATTGGGGCCAGTACTCCGGAGACGGATGACTAGGCAGGCGTCTGGGGTCACCTGGAGACCTGTTATTAAGGCGAGTATAGAGCTTGCAGGAAGAAAATTCAAATTCCAGTTCACTATCGCAGACAGGAGTGAGATGACATATAAGATCCTGATAGGACAAAACATACTAAAACGAGATTTTTTGATAGATCCTTCAAAATGAGAGCCGCACTTATAAGTTTGGGAAGCGTAAGCTCGCGTTGGACACACAATGCGATGAACAAATATTTTGATCATGTAGATCATCTTAATATAAAAAAGATACAGATAAGTCTGGGGACAAAGACTCCTACTGTGCTTTATGAAGGGAAACCAGTTGAGCAGTATGACTGTATCTATGCGAAAGGGTCTTTTCGGTATTCTGATGTATTGGGGGCTTTGCGTAACATATACAGGGACTCAGCTTACATGCCAATCAGTTCTACTGCATTTGCTGTGGGTCATGATAAGGTTCTTTCACAGATAGAGATGCAAAGATACAGCATACCAATGCCTGTAACCTATCTTTCAAGTAGTGTGAAGGCTGCAAAAGAGATTCTTGAGCAAATAACTTATCCTATTATAATGAAGTTACCAAAAGGAACACAAGGAAAAGGAGTGATGTTTGCTGAATCATATGCTAGTGCATCATCATTGCTTGATACCCTTACTGCTTTGCGGCAGCCTTTCCTGATCCAGGAGTTCGTTGATACAAGCGGCGAAGATATAAGGGCAATTGTTGTGGGTGATAAGGTGGTTGCAGCCATGAGGAGGGTTGCAAAAGAAAATGAGAGCAGGGCAAATGTACATGCTGGAGGAACCACCCAGCCTTGTATACTTGATACTAACACTCAAAAGATTGCTGTGAATGCAGCAAAGGCTATAGGTGCGGAGATCTGCGGGGTTGATATTCTTGAGAGCGCGAAAGGGCCAGTTGTAATCGAAGTTAATCTTTCTCCGGGGTTGCAAGGTGTAACGAATTGCACTAATGTTGATGTAAGTGATCACATAGCAAAATATCTTTATGAACGTACAAAACAAAAAATAGAAGGGAGTAAAAAACAGCAGGCTGATCATATCCTTCAGGATGCTGGTATCTCAGAACCCGAGACAGGAAAAGAGATAATCACAAATCTTGATCTTCGAAACAATAAGATCCTTTTACCAGAATTATACACGAAGATAACTCATTTCAATGAGGAAGATGAGGTAATCATTTCTGTGAAGAAAGGGCATCTCGAGATAAAAGGCCTTTAAGACCTGTAATCTGCTGCGCTTCCATTTTCAGCTCTATCCATCATGAGTTCTGTTTGGATATGGATATCCAGGCGCAGTTCTTTCTTTTCTGGCCTGACCATGATGCATTGGAATCCATTTGGTTTTGGGACTGCGATGTAATCATAAAACTGATCAATATCGCATACATTTGAGTTGATAAGATCAAGAAGCTTGTAACAATCCTCTATCTTTTTGGTGACAAATTTTATTCCGTTTATATCGTGGATATTCTGAATATTTACCAGCGGGTCTCTTTGTATCTTTGAGTAGGCGCTTTCAATTGTCTTATGTCTCTTTTTGATCCTAAAGTCAATCCCTTCAGAACTTGCCAGTTCCTGTAGAGGTTCCACGAGAAAGTCAAGGTCAAAAGATTCTTCCCTTATAAGGCGTTCAAGTGCCTCGTATGTCTCAGGATCATTTTCCATAATCTCTTCTTTGGAATATGTCTTTTTCGGAGGCAAACCCCCTCCTATTTTTGCCTTGTTATGGTTATAAATCTTTGGGAAATCAGTCGCACAGTACACGTCGGACTTAAGATAATCTGGTATGAATAGCTCTAGGTCTCTTATGGCTCGATGATATATCTTACCAGATTCAAAGTATTTGCAAAAGTAGGTAGTGGGTTCTTCCTGGTGGACGAGATAGCCTTTATCTTTTCTTTCCACTTCATCAGCTTTATACAGAAGAAGGTCATAGTGATAGGTTCCTTTTATTATGCCTATGACTTTATTGTCCAATGAATCACAGGTATGAAAATTATGTGGAAGGCTTTTCCTATCATTATATAGGTGTGACTTCTCTTTCCAATTTTCCATCTATATGGAGAATTAATTGGGCTTTTTAATTATTTGCCCTTCTACGCTTTTCTTTTTTCATGCGCTTTCGCTGCCATTTCCAGCGCATTTGCCCTTTCTTCTTCCACCGTCGTGAACTTCGTTTCATAAATATCGCTCCGTATGCCCCGAACGGGATTCGAACCCGTGTCCTCGCCTCGAAAGGGCGAGATGATTGGCCGGACTACACTATCGGGGCGGCTTCTATATGTGAATAAGCTCCCCTTTTTAAAGCTTCCCCTTTCCGCAGTATCTCCGATACTTAAAAAGAAAATGGTGCTGCCTTGCAGGAGGATAACAA
>CAYYOI010000059.1:0-8163 GCA_964473285.1 uncultured Methanosarcinales archaeon
TACAGGTGTTTTCCTTTATATTTCTAACGATTCAGAGGATTTCTACGGACCCTACCTGTGTTCTCACTATGCCAGTAAGTTTTAAATAAGCTGAAAATAAATAAAAGGATATGAGATTCTATGTGCTGATAATTCTTGCTATAATCTCTGGTTGCGCAAGCGAACCTGAGACGCAGAGCCTGCCTGAAAGATATCTTGTACCAGAAGGAACAGATTTGCCGGATTCAAAGCTTTATATCCAGGATAAGATAAATCTTGAAGCTGAAAAGGAAGATAAGATCCATATTGGTATAAAAAATACAAAAAACAAGACACTCTGTTTCTACCTGCAACCCACATGCAGGATTGTCTTGGGTGGTCTTGACTGTGATTCCAAAGCAATGACTGATAATTCTGATTATTACTGGGACTGGTTTCATCTTCCTGAATCCGTCTACCTGAAGCCTTTTGAAGAGATAGGTATTGCTGCCATCATGACACCAAAAGGCAGCCAGGATACATATCTTGGAACACTGAAGGCATGGACAGGAGAACCGACTGGAAAAGGCTGCTCATCCATCCAGTACTATAATGAGAAAAAGGACCTATCCCTTTATGCTGAAGAGGACTTCCAGATAACACTAGAGTAATTTATTTAAAGCGTGAGAAATTCAGGATAAGAATGCGGATTTTAAAGAGACTAAGAAAAGAATCATCTGTGGATGGACGCAGTATTGTAAGAAAAGAGAAGGAATACTTTGTAAGGGACGAGAATGCGGATTTCCATTCTGATTCAGGGATAATATCAAAGGAGGATCTTGCAAAACCTGATGGTACATTGTTCACATCTAACAAGGGAATGGAATTTGTGGCTTTCACACCAAAGTTCATTGATCTTTACAGGAAGATATCAAGGGCAGCCCAGGTGATTCCTCTGAAGGATGTGGGATCCATAATAACAAAGACAGGAATCTCAGAAGACTCAAGAGTCGTGGATGCTGGAGCAGGATCTGGTGCGCTTGCATTGATGCTTGCTCACTTTGCAGGAGAGGTAACGACTTATGATATAAGAGAGGATCATCTTGAAAGAGTAAGGCAGAATGCAGAATACCTGGGGATAAAGCTTTCAATAAAGAATGGCAACCTCTATGAGGGGGTAGAGGAGAAAGACCTGGACTGCATGACCCTTGACCTGCCTGAACCCTGGGAAGCCCTCAATACAATACGCCAAAGCCTTAAAGTAGGAGGATTTGTTGTGGTATACAATCCATCAATAGTACAGATCACTGATTTTGTCAATAGTCTTGAACCATGGCTTGAGGTCCAGACTATTGTTGAGATCAATGAGAGGGAATGGGAAATAAAGGGACGCAAGGTTCGGCCTAAAAGACCCCAGATATATCACAGCGGATTCCTGTGTTTTGCAAGGAGGGTGATGAGATGAGTTTTGAGTTGCTTCTCCAGCCATTCAAGGCGCAAAGGAAGCCATATGTGATGATACTTTTTGCATTCCTGGTATCAAGCATTGCAATAATCCTGTCATTAAGGATATTTCCAAGATGCTCTTCACTCCTTATAGTAACATTCAGCATAATCCCATTGATTCCGATAATGGTAAAGCTCATAGAGATAGAAGAGTCACGACTGGAGAAGGCAAAAAGATGGTACAGGCTCAAGAACTACAGCATAATAAGGATATACGCGCTTCTTTTCATAGGTTTCATAATCTCTTTCTCTTTATGGTACACTTTCCTTCCTTCGGAGAAATCAGAGGAACTGTTCAGGGAACAGATACACAGCCTGGAGATGGAAGAGGACCTGGAACCTATGTGCGACAGCGGGATCCTCTCAAGATATATAGATGAATACTCTATCAAGGACTGCAAAATAAGGGATTACGGAGATGATGGAAGACTTGAATATCTTGTATACGTGGAAAACAAGAGTGAACCCCTCATATTCATACCTGAGACTGAAGAGTTCCATGAAAGGCGTGCATTCATGCAAAAGCACTACTTCACCCATAATTTCCAACTGTTGTTTTTCATATTCCTTACATCATTCATTTTCGGGTCAGGAGCTTTGTTTATACTTGTATGGAATGCGTCGATAATCGGTGTATATATAGGAGAGATCGCAAACAGGGGGATGCACCTTATAACATCTCCTTTTGGAAAGATTGCAGTGTATTTCAAGACACTTCCGGTTTCCCTGGGAGGTCTGCTATTGCACGGAATATTTGAGGTGACAGGTTTTTTCATTGCTGCACTTGCAGGAGGAATCCTTTCAGTTGTGCTCATAAAGCATAATATACGGGACAAGCATGTGCTCAAGATATTTCTTGACAGCGTGCTGCTTTTTGGAATAGCAACAATCCTTATATTCATAGGAGCATTTATAGAGAGTTGGTAAGAATGGTAAAAGATGATAATATTGCGGGAGCACTGGCATACTTGCTGGTAGGGATAATCTGGTTTTTTGCGGATGAGAAGATGAAAAAAAGCAGACTTGCAAAATTCCATGTGAAGCAGGCCATAAACCTCTACATATTCGCTGCGTGCTTGTCTTTTGTAGCAGGTCTATTGATTATAACTGTTTTCCTTATACCCATAATCCATTTCCTGACATTGATTGCAGGGCTAATAGGAATAATACATTCACTTAACAGACATAAGACGCCCATACCAGTAATAGGAAAATTTGCTGAGAGGTATCTTAATTTTTGAGAATTATTCCTACAGGGCAATGATCGGAACCGTAGATATCATTCCTGATAAATGCGTCCTTTAGGTTTGGACGCAGTTTTCTTGATATGCAGAAGTAATCAAGGCGCCAGCCTATATTCTTCTCCCGGGCGTTGAACCTGTAACTCCACCAGGTGTAATTGCCTGGTTCCTGATTGAATTCCCGGAAGGTATCTATGAAGCCATTCTCAATGTAGCGGGTGAAACCTTCCCTCTCTTCATCTGTGAAGCCTGCGTTCCTGCGGTTCTGTTTTGGACGGGCGATATCTATCTCCTTGTGCGCCACATTAAAGTCACCGCCTATGATGACTGGTTTTTTGAATGATAATATGTATTCCAGGAAATCCTTGTCCCATCCCTGCCGGTATTCAAGCCTTTTGAGGCCTCTTTGTGCATTTGGAGTGTAAACATTTATCAATATGAACTCTTCGAATTCTGCGGTTATTACCCTTCCTTCATTGTCCTCGCCAAATGTGACACTCAAGGGTTTGGCCCTTGTAAGAAGAGCTGTACCTGCATAACCTTTCTTTTCTGCATCGTTCCAGAACTCGTAGTATGAGGTGTCTAGTGTGAAATCCTGCACCTTTGTCTCCTGGAGGAGAAGGATGTCAGGCTTTTCTTTCTCCAGCATTTCATTGAAGCCATGGCGGATGGCTGCCCGAATCCCGTTAACATTCCATGATAATATGCGCATGGTGTTTGCTATGTTCTCTTAATTTATATTTCTTTGTGTAAGTTTTATATGTTAAGAATAGCCATATCATGGTATAAAGTATTGGTTCTTATTATAACAAGTATCATCCTATTCTGGATATTTAAGTATGTGGGAATATATTAATTCCTGTTACTATTGCAGTAAAATTTGTCCTCAGATGTGCTTGTGAAAAGCTTTAGTTTTGCAGGAAGATACCAAAATGAATGAGGCCTTCAATTATACCTGAGACATAGTATCCATTGAACTCATCTGTTCCTTTGGCAAAATATATGTTGCATGGAATTTGTTTTTCTTCTGCAATCCGACTTACTTCTTCGCGTACTTCGTCGATTGCGTTACGCACAAGGATGGCCTTGTATCCTGCTGTGAGTGGCTGCAAGTCATTTCCGCTGTCGCCGCAATATATCACATGTTCTTTTGGAAGTGAAAGTTTTTTGCGAAGGAACTCAAGGGCGTTTTGCTTATCAACACATTGGGGAAGGATATCTATAAGCCCTACACCATGTGCCTCATCAATGCTATAGATTATGTTTGCCTGCTCACAGATATTATGAATCTTTCCTTTGACTCCTGAAACAAGGTTTTGTGCTTCATCAAGATCATCAATATAGTAACTGAGCTTGAATCGATTCTGCTTATCCTCCTCCTGGAGCCTGAGACCTTCTATTCCTGAAAGGGCATACTTGAATGAATTAATGTCCCACTTCTCAGTATTATTTTCAATGTAACCTATCCAGTCTGTATCCTCTTTGTACTCCTTGTCATAGATCCTGGTTCCTACCTCAGCAATAATATAGGTAGGAGAGGGTGTATTGAATTCTTCCATACCTTCACGTATAAGATCAAGATGCCTGCCTGTGACAAAGGCAAGATCAAAATCTCCCTGAATTTATCCATTGAACCGTCGTATTCCTGGTTTCCGTTGGGAAACAGGGTCCTGTCAAGGTCTGTTGCAATCAGATACATCATATCACTTCTTTGAATACTTTGAAGTAGCGGTGGGCTGCCTTTTTCCAGGAGAAGTTCTTTTTTGCGTTCTTTATCCCGTTATCAGCGATTCTCTTCCAGAGCCTCCTGTCACGGCAAAGCCTTTTCATCTTGGAAGCCATATCTTCTTTATCTTTGGGGTTGATCAGGAGGCCATCTTTCTTGTCTGTTATTATCTTAGTGGGACCGCCATTGTTTGTCGCAACAACAGGAACACCACATGCGGCTGCTTCAACGACTGTAAGACCGAATGGTTCTATTAAGGCAGGATTCACAAAGATACCTCCTTTGCTTGCAAGATAACGATAATACTCTGGAACCTGGGTTGCATAATCAAGGGAGATTCCTGGAAGGGCTACGTGACCATATAATGAGCGCTTTCGCATGATGCGGTTAAACTCATCAATCACAGGCTGAGACTCTCCTCCATATGACAGGGTATTTGCAAATATCAAAAGATTTGCCTTGTCCTTTATTGAAGCGAATGCCTCAAGAAGACCTGTTATGTTATTTCTCCTATCCATCCTGCTAAGGACGCTTATTATCCTGCGGTCAGGATAACGAAGTTGTTGCTTTCTTATATTGTCAAACAATCCAAATACTGGGGTCTCTTTTTTTGGTGGATGGAATTTCTTAAGATCGATTCCAGGAGGGATACAGCGGAATTTTTCTTCAACTGTATCATAACCGCTGTATTGCTGGCGGATCTCTTCTCTTGTGCTTGCAAAAATGGCTGTAGCATTATCAATTGCTTCCTGTTCAGCTTTTATACGTTTATCAAAATGATAGGCCTTATAACGAGCCTTGTTTGACTTGTTTATACCCTGACGCTGCATCTTGGGTATTCCAAGACTATGGCCTGTGTGCACCTTTGATCGATTGTAGTGCTTTGCAAGCCTGGCACAGACAAGACCTGAGTCTTCATAATTGCTCTGGAAAATATCAGGTACACGCTTGATATGTTTTTTTGTGTTCTCTATTAATTCATCAAGATAAGGCCAGAGATCCACTTTCTTTAGATATTTCCTGGGACCGCATTCAATGCGAACGATTGAAACATTGTCAGTGAGCTTCTCAATCTTTTCGTCGTAACCAGGATATTCAGGGTCAATTATACGGCAGGTGATTATTTCTACCTTATCAACACCTTCAAGAGAACAAAGGGCTTTTGCAAGCTCAAGGACATATACTATCTACCCTCCTGTATCTTCATCGCGGCCAAGTTCAAGATCTTGGCCTCTGAAAAGACCATGCATAGAGTGCAATTGAATGTATAGACCCATCTTTTTACCTCTTTGTCTCATCTGGAGAAAGCAGTATTAAAAAGTTTAGGCTTCATGAGGTACCATAGGCAAACTTTTAAAAAAAACAGATAAATCCAAAAGTATGAGGTGTAATAATGCCAGTTGAAAAAGGAAATACCATAAAAGTAGAATATACCGGAACTCTTGATGATGGAACTGTTTTTGATAGCAGTGAGAAACATGGTCAACCGCTTGAATTCAAAGTAGGAGAAGGCTCAGTCATCAAAGGAGTGGATGATGCTGTTGTCGGAATGCAGGTCGAAGAGGAAAAGGACGTGCATGTGAAATCAGAAGAGGCTTACGGAGAACCTAATGACCAGCTCAAACAGACAGTCCCAAGGGACAAGATGCCTGAGATGGAAGAAGAGATAAAACCAGGCATGGTGCTTGTAGCCCAGACCCCTGACGGGAAGAAGCTACCTGCAACTGTTGTGGATGTGAATGATTCAGAGATAACACTAGACCTGAACCATCCATTGGCAGGAAAAGATCTTAATTTCAAGCTTAAGGTTACTGAAATCTCTGAAGATACTCCTGAAGAAGGCGCAACTGAAGAGGCTGAGAAACCAGAAGAATAGAATTCAGGAATAATATAATTTTCCTTCTCTTTTTTGTTTTTGATCCATCTGTGAACCTGGCTTGTTAACCCTTGGACGATGATTCTCAGGGTCACGGCGAAGGGTTGTGTTAAGACCAGTAAGGAAGCGGTTCATACCGTCTCCCATTGTATAGGGACCAGATGATATACCTTCTTTTGCAGGTTCACCGTCAAATATCACAAGGGAGTCAGAGATATAGTCTATGAAAAGAAGATCGTGGTCCACTACAAGGCATGACTTTCCTTTCTGTTCCATGAAATCACGGATAACCCTTGAAGCCACAAGGCGCTGCTCTACGTCAAGATAGGCTGATGGCTCGTCAAGCAGGTAGAGGTTTGCATCCCTAGATAGTGCAAGGGCAATTGATACCTTCTGGAGTTCTCCACCGGAAAGCTGATTGACCTGTTTTTGGAGCAATGGCTTTATCTCCAGTGGCCGGATGATAAGGGCTTCGTATTTTTCCAAGGCATCAGAAAGCAGGTTCTGGACAAGTTCTTCTGATTCAGATGAGAGGTATTGGGGTTTGTAAGAGACAGTGACTGATTCATCCATCTCTCCGGTGTCAGGTTTTGTGACACCTGCCAAGAGCTTCACAAAAGAAGTCTTACCTATACCGTTGGGACCTAAAATTCCGCTTACCTCGTTCTTCTTCAATTCTCCAGATGAGACTGATAAAGAAAAATCTCCAAGCTGTTTTTTCAGATCACCCCAACTGATCGCTTTTTCCTTCTTCAGGATGTCAGTAGGTATCTTTTCTTCGAATGTGAGGGGCTTGTCGCGAAACCTTATATTCTCTTCTCTAAGGAATCCGGAGAGGTAGGTGTTTATACCTGATTTTGTCGCTTTTGGCTGGGAGACTATACCGTAGCAACCAGGCTTTCCGTACATGATGTGGATATTGTCTGTCATGTAATCAAGGATTACCAGATCGTGCTCTACTACCATCACTGCCACATCCTCTGTTGCCAACTCACGAATGAAACGGGAAACCTTGATACGCTGTTTTATATCAAGATAGGATGTTGGTTCATCAAAGAAGTAGACATTTGCGTCTTTGAGTGCTGCTGCAGCAATAGCAACACGCTGGAGTTCACCGCCTGATACGTCTTTTATATCTGTGTCTAGGATGTGAGAAAGTTCCAGGATATCAACAATACGGTCAAACCCGTCTTTCTCGTCAATCTTTTTCAGAAGCTCTCTTATTGATCCCTCCTGGAAACGGGGTATCATTTCTACCTGCTGGGGCTTGTAGGAGACCGTAATCTTATCTGATGACAGTTTCTCAAAGAATAGCTGGGCTTCTGTACCCTTGAAAAAATCTATGAGTTCTTTTGGGGTTGCTTCTTTCCCATCCTCTCCAAGGTTGGGCTTTAGTATTCCTGAGAGAATCTTTACTGCTGTAGATTTTCCGATACCGTTTCTTCCAAGCAGTCCAACCACTTTTCCGAAAAGGGGGACTGGAAGATTATAAAGATGAAAGCCGTTCATGCCATATTGATGGATAGGATTATTGTTGAGTTCTTCTGGAAGATTTATGATAGAGATCGCGTCAAAGGGACACCTATTGGAGCAGATACCGCAGCCTGTGCAGAGATCTTCCTCTATTGCGGCCTTTCCTTCTTCATCCTTCCTGATGCATTCTTTTCCTGTCCTGTTTACAGGGCAGAGTTTTATGCAGAGGTCACCGCATTTGATGGGATTGCATTTTTCCTTTTCAACAATAGCTATTCTTGTCATCAATCAAGAAGAAATTGCGGCTCTTAATAAATCTTGCTCTGAAAGAGAGTTTTTCTAAAAAATAGTAGAATATATATATTAAAATGGCAGGATACCAT
>CAYYOI010000060.1:0-7834 GCA_964473285.1 uncultured Methanosarcinales archaeon
GTTGGTTTTTTCTATTAATTCAGGAGTAGTTAAAACTCATCGGAGATACTGTACTAGGCCGTATAGATATCCTATCAAACCCTGCAGCTTTGCTGCATAATCTGGTTTCCTTAAAGAAACCAGAAAGCCAAAATATCAATATACATGTGCAATAGGCCGCAAGTTTAAGATTTTTCTTTGAAATCCTATAAATGTTGTAGGCATCTTAAGATAGGTTTCAGCTTATTGGGAAGTCGTCTAGCCTGAATGGTAGATCCAAATTTCTGCTTTATGACTCCATTCATAGTCTCAATAAGGGACCTCCATCTCTTTTTGATATGATTTCGTAGCCTTTTTGCCCGTTTACGGGCAGCACCTTTTGTTCGATGGATTCCTCTAGGTTCTTCAAACACCCAATGCTGGCCAGCCTCAAAAATGAGGTTATGATGCAAGTCCTTATCCCCAATACATGAAGAACCATAAGGATAAATGCTTCACTTTGTTCCATAATGGAACAAAATCTAGGATATCATTTCGAGGCTTTTTCCTCATTTTTGCTGCAATAATCAATTGATTATCAAGATCTGCTATAAAGCAGAGCTTGAAGAAGTCTCTCTTCTTAATCTTGATACCCATCCTTTTCTCATAATGTCTACTGGGATTTCGCAAAGAAAGTCCTGTAGCATCAATAGCGGCATGCACTTCTTTGTCACTTTAGCAGATTCCATAAGAATCTGCTCAAGATTCTTGATTGCAAGCCTTTGAGCAAACTTCTGCAAAGTAGTAAAATGAGGTATTTTCTTAAGTTTCAGCCATTTTACGACCTTTGAAGTGGCAAGCCATTCGACAAAGCACTCATAGCCTTTGCGCTCATGAGTCTTGATGATTAGTAAAGTTAAAAGTTGATGGCGAGTAAAGTCTCGCTTCGAAAATTTGCTAGAATAAATCGGCATTTGCAGAGAATGCATAATTTGACAGCTCAAATCAGATTTTTATAGGCATTTTTGTTTATAGCCATAGGGAAACACCTCTGTTGATGCGGTTTTCAACAAAATTGACAGAGGGCTTCCTTTATTTATCTAACGATTCAGAGGATTTCTATAGAGCCGCTTACTACCAGTATCTTCGATTGCTCTGAGGCACTTTTAGATATGATGCTATCCTCCTCGAGGTTGAGACAAAACAATAGGAGATACTGTTGCAATCACAGAAGCTAGGTTTAATAGCGAAATCAGCGGCCACGAAACATAGTGGATAAATTTTTGGAAGAAGTCAGGTAATCACCCAATTTAATTGCCTTCGAGTAATATTGCGTACAATATTATTTATTTTCATACCAGGTATCAAGGTAATAGGCATCCTTGAATTTTATACCTGTGATGATGACGTGTTCCCAGAATAAGTGCCTTTTTCTTTCAATGCTTACACCAAAGCCATTACGATCGAAGTAATCTTTTATGCTATCGTCATCTGCAAGCCATTTATTTGGGAAAAATCCGAACAACTTGTTGAAGTCCATTATGACTATATGGCCGCTTACAGGCATGAGTATGTTCATCTCTTTTAACACATTGTCTACATTTTTTATTCCAGAGAGGGTACCTGTAGAAATTATGCAATCCACTTTTGATACTGCTGGATTTATGCTGCTTGGAAAGTCTTTCAATAAATGAACCTTAAATCCTATGCCAAGAAATCCTTTCCTCTCTATCTTTTGGTTAAGTATGTTTAATGCTTTTCTTGATTTGTCTGTAGCGTATACTTTCCCTTCTCTTCCTACACGTCCTATTAGTGGGATTGTTATTCTTCCTGTCTTGCAGCCGTATTCGAGAACTTTTTTTCCTTTTAAGTTACCCAATCTTTTTATCAGGTCATCTCTAAGTTTTTTTGGTAAGAATATCCTTCTTAGATCCAATTTATCTATGGTTGCAAGGAAATCGCCTGCTTTTTCAACCATTTTTTCATTAAAATACATCTCAAACAAGAAATAAGGTATGAAGAGTATGAGGGCTATAGGGATTAGGAGTAGAGAAGTTGGGTTTTGGGTTGTCCAAAAGATAAAAAACAGGATGAAAGGCACTAATAGTGATGAATTGAGTTTCCAATGCTTTATTGAGTAAGGTCTTTCAAGGTCGGGTTCTTTAATCCTGCTGAATACAAGGGCAGGTAAGATGAACCATGACATTATGACAAGGGATGTTGCAGATAATGTGAAAAGGATGTCTTCTTGAAAAACTTGCGCTAGAGCTATCAGTACTAGGAGGAATGTTTGTAAGACGATTGCTGGTTTAGGAGTGTCTTGCCTTTTCTTGAACTTCTGGAAAAACAACCCATCTTTAGATACTTGCTCTATCAATCTTGAAAGTGCGAAGAACCAGATGGAAGAGAGTGCAATTGAGGCTATCAAAGGGATCATACTGGATAAGATCGGAAACATATTTTCTATTGTGCCATAGAATGGCTGGCTTGTCTGCTGGATGATCCCCAAGTAAAGCAGAGCAAAGATAAAAATGCCTGAAGCCGCAATCTTTCTGAATTTTACAATCTCTGTTATGTTTTCTTCTGCTTCTTTTGTTTCAGGGAGAATAAAACTAAGTGGGAAGGTCAATAATGCAATTGTCAAGGATATATGGAGCCAGAAATCCAAGATGTTACTTGTTATTTTTGTATCAGGAAGGGTGACCTGGTAGTTGATGATGCATATGATTGCCAGATATAATACTAGTATAACCAGTATGACCCCTATAACATAATTTAAGTATAATATGGCTTTGTTCTTGAAGTAGATCAGGCAGTTTAGTATCAGTATAATAAGGATTGTAAATGCGATTGCTCCTTGCCAGGACAAGAAAAAGGAAAGTGATGAATAGATCCATCGAATAAGGATGTATGAAGCTGAAAAAAACAGAAGAGTCGCACACACATATCCTGTATACCTATTGTAAGACACCTTGAAGTATTCATAAATCCCTCCTTTTGATGAGAGATAAGAGCTTTCGAATTCTCCAAAACTCTTTATAATATATATCATAACAGGAATAAATAGTGCTAGTAACAGAAGGTATATATAGGAATCGAATGATTTTACTATAAGAGGAGTTGTAAAAATAAATGAGCTTATTGCTAGTATAATTATGAAGGATTTCAGCGAGTTGGAAGAAAATGTGTCCTGTTTTTTCATCTTTTCCCCTTTTTTGAAGAGATTTGGAGAGGAATTTTATAAAACTTTACTTTATGTGTATGTGCATAGCATCTTCAAAACTCCCTAGGACCAAAAGGAGCCGCGGCCCCGAAGGAAGTAAACGCGATGCTCTTGGATAATATTTTATTGAGTTCTAACCTCAGGATACTATGCACATACTTCAACCAGTATATTGTATGATTTATTGGCTAACAAGCCCCTCTATGGATCCAAAGATTCAAATAACAGGTTTTCCTTTTCAGATGGGTCCGACCTTTCAAAAGAGATGAAGACTCACATTAACACATCGCCGCAACAATATAATTCACAGAGACCTACTACATTGATACAGAGTATGAAGAATAAAAAAATTATTTTTTGAAGAACACGAGGGTGGCTGTCTGATTGACGTGCCCCAAATACTGTTCCCCATAGGTGCTGAATCCGATGGTAGGAATATCCGCAAACAGCCGGCCATAATCCTCAGTTTTACCTTCGTTTTTCAGTTGTAGTGTCCGCAGAATACAGTTAAAGTTAAGGATCGCCTCCACATCACCAAGTTGCTCCTGCATACGAGCAATCTCACTTCTGGTCTCAGTCACTACATCCTTTGCTTCAAAGATCACGTATTCCATCCTTTTTTTGATCGCGCAGTAGAATACCACGGAATCACCATCCACTTTTTGAGGGCTTCGGATATAGGGTTCATCATTGATTTTCATACCGAGCGGATACTTCATGAAGTAATTTGCAAGCTCGTCTGTTGCAACCCCGATCTGCTCAGCATATGCCTCAGCTGCTGGCTTATCGTTGAACTTATGCACTGTCCGTGTTGCCTCATCTACCTCAGTTGCAATCAACCGCTTGCTTGTATCCTCAAAACTTTGGGTCTTTCCAATCCTGAACCCTTTTCCTGTCCGTGCCAACAAAAGTACTGCAGCATCACTATATTCATTTCCACTATGAAATACTTTTGTCTGCTTGAATGCCAGATCATCACCAGCAGAGCCTCCAACAAACAATACATCAGTAGCATCTGAAAGCATCTCCATGAGCTTTTCCTCAGCTCCGCTCAGGCCATCCACCAACACCAAGCCTAGGTAATCCTGTATGCTCATGTTTCGCATATCTTCGTGGAAATGTACCTGGAACGCATGCTTGACCTCCTCAAAAGTATGCCCCCCACTCAGGTTTTCTACAACCGCTGCCTTGACCTCACCAGCACTTTCCGCATCAAAGGCCATGGCAACCACCGAATTCTCAAGCATTTGTCCACTGACAATCTCTCCTGCAGTAGTACAACCAATCATTTCCTTGCACGGAACAGCTGAATACAATTCACTGGATATGCCCTCTAATTTGGATGATGCAAAAAAGACCACCAATTCAGCGTTTGCCAGTGTTTCCTTAATCTCTTCAACCGCTTCCTGTGCAGTTGGTTTACTGCTATATGCATATGTTACTCCCATTTTATTCACCTCTTATATGGAAAAGCCCCATTCTCGGGCGACGTCATGAAGGCGTCCCATGATCTCAGGATCATCAGGTGAATCCTCTTTATAACTGTTTACGTCAATACCCTTAAGGATCAGCTTTGTCGTCGTGGTCTGCACCAAGAGCGTACTTCCTTGAGCCCGTTTTTCGATAAGCTCATCAATCATCCGTTTTATCTGACCTGTCATAGTATCACCTCGATACAACATGTATCCTGGGAAACCAAAGTTTTATAAATATAGAAAGAACATGCAAAACATATAGCAAAAATGGAAGAACTTCGCAAATTTTTCTGTCCGGAGATCATCTTCGGCAATAACGCAATCAACCAAGTAGGCCAATATGCAACAAACCTGGGTATCGAGCACGTCCTGCTTGTCACAGATCAGAATGTATCAGATGCAGGATGGACACAAAGAGCCCAGAAAAAACTCAGGGAAAACGGAGTAAACACAAGCATTTTCCTGGAAGTAGAAGAGAACTGCCCAGTGGAGTCAGTCACATCTGGGCTCTCAGCATACAAACAGAATCAATGCAACGGAATAATTGCCCTTGGCGGAGGCAGCGTCATAGATTGCGCAAAGACAATAGGTATCCTTGCCTCAAACTCAGCGCAGATAGAAGACCTCCAGGGAGTTGACAAGATTAGATGTCCAGCCCCTCCACTCCTCTGCATCCCGACCACCTGCGGGTCATCAGCTGACGTCTCTCAATTCGCGATAGTGCTCAACAGAAAGAACAGGATCAAGATGGCCCTTGTCAGCAAGAAACTTGTCGCTGATGTGTCCCTCATCGACCCGCAGACACTCACGACCCTCCCTGAATATGAACGCAAAGCTACCACAGCGGATGCCTTAATCCACGCAATCGAGGCATATGTCTCAAATGCCGCATCACCCATCACCGATGCCTTCGCCCTCAATGCCATCAAACGTATCGCTAACAATTCTGACTTTGCAAGCCTCATGCTTGCAAGCCTTGAAGCAGGCATGGCTTTTTCAAATGCAAGTTTAGGCCTATGCCACGCAATATCACACTCCCTGGGAGGCATTACTGAAGCAAACCACGGGAACCTTAATGGCCTTTTACTGCCTAAAGTGATTGAATTCAATTATTACCATGCACAGAGACGCTACCAGGAGATATACACAGCCCTGACCAAGAAAACCGATGGAAATCTCACAGACCTCCTGGCAGCAGTGGAACACTCCATACAAGCAGCCCCACTGAATATGCCAGCCCCTTCAACTGAAACAATACAGAAACTGACCATCGCAACACTTAATGACGCATGCATAGTGACTAATCCAAGATGGCCAAGTGAAGAGGAGGTGAAAGAGATCTATGCAAGAATCCTTGCATACTGAGTGGAACAGGCTCCGCCAAAAGATCATCGGGCTTGGCGAAGAATCGATCCAGAAATCCCATTACCCACAGCTCATGCAAAGGCTTCGGGAACTTGAGCGCTTCAGTTACTTTGCAGACAAGAGCAATGACCTCCTTTTCATTCTTGATTTAGACAGAAAAATTGTTGACAGCAACACCACCGCTGCAGATACCCTCAGGTACCATAAAGAAGAGTTGATCGGCAAACCATTCTCAATAGTGGCAAATCTTGACACACCCAACGAGACAAAGTTCTTCTATACCAAAGAAGGAACAAAGATCAGTGTCCGGGTTTCCATACAAGAATCCCGATTCCTTGACCAAGCCTATACGGTGGTCATCGCAAAGGACCTCACCGAACAGGTACAGTTTGAGGAAGAACTAAAAAAATCAGAGGACCGCTTTAAGAGCATCTTCTACAAACTAAAAGACATTTACTTTCGCACTGATGAAGAGCGTCGCATCATCATCTGTAGCCCCTCTGTCCAGGACATTTTAGGCTATACAAGCGAAGAATGCGTAGGTCAACGGATTTATCACTTTCTGCAAAAAGAAAAAAGCAGATTCCAGGCCAAACTTCAAGAGACAGGCATCATAAAAGATGAACAGATCAAGCTTAGGGGCAAAAGGGATGCCTGGGTTTCAGCCACGGCACAGTACTATTATACCAGAGACGGGCGTATCGCAGGAATAGAGGGGGTATTACGTGACATCACCAAAGAGAAGCTAGCAGAGGACCAACTGCAAAAATCAAATGAAACCTTTAAGCGGATACTGGATAGTGCATCTGACATCATCGTTGCAACAGACCCGAAAGGCCAGGTTACAGAATGGAACAGGGCAGCAAGCCAGCACACAAACAGGCACAAGCATGAAATGCTCAACAGACAAATCACAGGAGACCCATTCCTAAAAGAAATTGGCAATCTGATTCAGGAAACACTAAGCAAGAAACAGCCCATGACCAAGACCATCGAGACCCACAAAGCAAACCTCCTTGCTTCAACAGCCCTCATCCAGGAAGGGGAAGGCGCAGTGCTGACAGCAAAAGAGATTGAGCACTCCCCCCAAAGGGAGTTCATTCCAGGTACAGCCTACATCGACTGGAACACCCTGGATATCAGAGACATCATACGGCACTGCAAAGAGAAGGAGAAGAATATCCTTGTTTTGAGCAGAGGCACAACCCAAAACCCGATTATACCCTACCCTAGTGAGAATCTGAAAATAGCATTACGAGGACACATCAGAGAACAAGATCGGACAACAGTACTTGACCGTTTTGAATACCTGAAAGCAACAAAGGGATTTACTACAGCCCTCCAACTCGTGTATGAACTGCACGATGAACTTCCTAAGACAGGGACCCTCATAATCCGCGGCCACCCCTCTTGCTTTTCAGAGGAGGAAAAACAGTTTTTATGCCAGGAATTGCAACCCATACCAAAAGAAGTAGGACCCCTGCTGGAGGAGGAAAAGAGGACAATGCTTCAGGAAATAAAAAAGATGCAGGAACAAAACATCCACCCGACCATTTCTAACCTGCAAAAACGGTGCAACCTCTCAAGAGTCACTGTCAAAAAGCGAATAGATACTTTGGAAAGCCTCAAGCTGGTAGAGAGCCAGCGTAGAGGGAGGTATCGATCAATCAGGCTAAGCCGAAAAGCTGAATATCTGAAGCTACCATGACGAAGTAGTCCTACAAATAAAAGTACTGACACGATTGCTGACACAAGATATCAGTATCTCCGATGAGTTTTAACTACTCCTGAATTAATAGAAAAAACCAACAGC
>CAYYOI010000061.1:0-7723 GCA_964473285.1 uncultured Methanosarcinales archaeon
TGTTATCCTCCTGCAAGGCAGCACCATTTTCTTTTTAAGTATCGGAGATACTGAATTTACCATTAATCTTTTAAATAATTCTCATATCTTTCTATAGATGGACAGTATCCAGGTAAAAAACCTTACCAAATCATATAATGGACTGAAAGCAGTAGACAATATTAGTTTTAATGTGAAAAAAGGAAGCATATTCGCATTTCTTGGCCCAAACGGCGCTGGAAAATCCACAAGCATCAAGATGTTCACTTCTCTTCTGAAGCCTGATAAAGGCTCAATTCGAATAGAAGGCATTGATGCCATAAAGAACTCAAACACTGTCAGGAAGAAGTTTGGCATCGTTTTCCAGGACCCAAGCATTGACGAGGAACTCACAGCATACGAAAACCTGATTTTTCATGCTATCTTGTACGGTGTCACCCAGGAGCGTGAGAAGCGTATATCAGACGCCCTTAGTATTGTGGGGCTGACCGAAAAGAAAAACCACTTGGTAAAGACCTTTTCCGGAGGCATGAAACGAAGGCTTGAGATCGGACGTTCTTTCATACACCGTCCGGATGTACTTTTTTTGGATGAGCCTACAACAGGCCTTGATCCTCAGACAAGGAACGCAATATGGGAACATATCAACATGCTAAATAAGGAACACAATATGACAATATTCCTGACCACCCACTACATGCCTGAGGCAGAAGAGGTTGCAGAAAAGATAGCAATTATTGATCATGGTTCGATCATCGCAAAAGGTACATTGAAAGAGCTCCAGGAAAAGATGAAAGTCAACTCATTAGAAAAGATATTCCTGAAGCTTACTGGAAAGGATCTGAGGGATGAGCATGCATCAGGTGTGGACCAGATGAGGATGAGCCGGAGGATGCACAGATGAGTGTTCTCTATATCATGTGGCTCAGGCAGCTGAAACGTTTCTGGAGGTCAAAAGCTCGTATGATAGGTACCCTGAGTCAACCCTTGCTTTTCCTTTTTGCGCTAGGCATGGGATTCGGACCTGTATTTGAAGCAGCAGGACGTGGAGACTATATCCAATATCTTGCGCCAGGAATCATTGCAATGTCCATACTCTTCACTTCATTATTTAATGGGATTGAAGTAATCTGGGACCGTCAGTTCGGTTTCTTGAAAGAGACCCTTGTTGCACCAGTCCCACGCTGGAAGATCATGTTTGGTAAGACCCTTGGAGGAACTACAATTGCAGTAATCCAGGGAATGATAGTCCTTTTGCTTTCTATGCTCCTGGGGTTCCGGCCTGATTCACTCATTTCCTTGATCCCTGCACTATTTTTCATGATACTCATAGCGCTTCTCTTTTCATCCCTGGGCATAGCCATCGCATCCAAGCTTGAAGATATGCAGGGATTCCAGCTGATAATGAATTTTTTGATAATGCCAATATTTTTCCTATCAGGAGCACTTTTTCCCTTAGAAAACCTTTCACCGGCATTGACTGCAATAACAAGAATAGATCCCCTCACCTATGGTGTTGACGGACTACGTGGTGCACTTACAGGAGCAAATCATTTTCCATTGCTAATTGATGGACTTATAATCTCAGTTCTGGTTGTGACATTTCTCTCGATCGGCACATACCTTTTCTCCCGCATACAGCTATAAGAGCATATGTATCACTTGATATATTATCCCTGAGACAAATATAAGCATGAACACTCCCATCAACAAGGGGTGGTATGGCACGCTGAACTGTGGTGTATTATCACCCATCTCTTTTGCTTTCTTGTGCATGAATATTACCAGAAGATAGATCGCCCCAGTTGCAAGAGCTCCTGATATATCAAGTGCAGAGATGAAACTTGTTATCCCTGAAAAAGCGATAACTAAAGGTACAATCATCACAAGGCCCCATGCCTTGGTGTTTTGCATATCATGATCCTCCATATACATCTCTTTCAATGCATATGCAGTAGTGAGAAAAGAAGTTGCCATTGCAATTATCACAAACAGGTTTCCTATTACTAGAAGATGCGTTCCAACAACCTCTCCTAGGCCAATGGTTGCAATCTCTGTGGTATGCGATCCCGTAACTCCAACAACTAGCAAGGAGAAAAGCACATAAAGTATGATTGGTATTATTGACCCTATCACGATCGCACGCTTCATCTTCTGTTTATTCTCACCAAGCTCTTCTTTCATCTCTCCTATCGCAAGTACACCTGAATACGCAAATAATACCACCCCAAAAGGTACAAGCAACTGGTCTGCCTGGAACAATGATAAGTGCGTTGTATTTATGTTTCCAAACGAGAAGAAGAATACCCCAAGTACCAAAAGGCCGATGAAGGATACCAACAATAACTCGACCCGTTCAAGAAACCCGATATCAAAGAAAAGGATACCTGCCATCATGATGGAAAAGACAATTGATCCTATCAGTGGGTTTATTCCTGTCATGCTGGATATTGCTGCCCCTTCTCCTATGATATAAGCTATAAGTCCTCCGTATATCCCGAGGATCATGGCAGTCTTCATTATGCCTTTACCTTTTTTTCCAAGATAACGTGATGCAAGAGTAGTCAACGCATGGTTCCCTTCAGTTCGTAAGAAAACCTCTCCTACATAAAGGTTGACCGTGAGTGCGCAAAGTCCAATAACAAGTATTATCAATAATCCCGTAAGAAAACCAGCCTGAGCAACAGCATAAGGAATGGCAAACATTCCTGCCCCAACAATACAGCCTACAAGTGTAGCTATTGCTCCAAGCTCATGCATGTCCATATCTATTTCCCCCACCCTCTTGTTTTAAATACTTGTCGGAAAATAATAAAAAGGAAAGCCTCCCCACACTCTATATGCGACTAATTATCCTGCTCCTGATGTCATCTTTTGTCCTTGCATCCGATCTTGGCATCGGAAGGACCATGGAGCAGATGGTGCAGAGCTCTTCATTCCGTTTCATGCTGGTCTTCATGCTCTTTTTTCTTCTACTATATGCAATCTTTCTTGCAACAATAGCAAAAGTCAGTGTTTTCAAGGGAAAAGGAAGCCTTCCCTCAAAGCAGGGCAAGGTTGTTGCCCTCTCTCTTGGATTGATGGGTGCCTTCGGTGTCTCTTATTGGGCTAACTATTCAAGTGCAGAGTTTGTTACCCGTGTGCTTTCCGTTGCCGGCTGGTTTGGCGCTATCGCCTTTGCATTCCTAGCAGCAGCTGTTGCCTGGAAATCCAAGTTCGGCAATTGGGGTTATCCTGCCCTTGTTGCAGGCATGGCCTTCCTCACCTTTGGCATTCTCATAGGAGAAGAATGGGCCATTCGCCTGGGAAATCTTCTCATTGTAGTAGGTATTTTTGGTCTTATTTTCTGGATTTTTGGCGATCAAGGCGGATCAGGTAGTGGATCCAGCAACGGTTCAGATGGTAGAGGAGGTGCTGGAAACAATCCAGCCCAGGGTGGTAACGGAGGTAATGGTGGCGGTAACCCAAACCAAGGTGGCAACGGCGGAAATAACCAACCACCCCCGGACTTCAGTGGACAATTGCAGCAGTTACAAAATTTACTGAATCAATTCCAGCAACAGTTCAATACCTTTAGGACCCAAGGTGACCAGATGTGCCAGAAGAACTATCACCATTTGAATCCTCCAGGATCAGGTGCCAACCCCAATCCTCCCGTAACAGATGCTGACTGGCAATACCTTTTTCAACTCAGGAACTCTTGCAATACAACAGCTGCTAATATAAACAATATTATCAATTCCATAACAGGGGATGCTCAGTTTCCGAATATGACAAACCAGCAATGGAACCAGTTTCAGCAGGATATACAGACATGGCTGAACCATATTAGTTCCTTTAGCAATTACGAACAAAACTTCATTAACAGGTTTCAGAATGGATTACCTTAAAGAATTTGTGGAAAAATCACAACTGGAGAAGATCAGGGGTAATCTTATTGCCGCCCTTCTTCAGGGTGCCAAAGTGGTAAGTGATGACAGGACAGTTTTCCTGCGTGAAGCCATGAAAGCAATTGAAAAACAGGGGAAAATAACCCTTCCTGAGTCGGCACAGAAGGATTTTGAAGCAGAGAAAAAACAAGAAACCAAACAGATCAAGAAAGAGATCGATCAGTTAGAAGAGATAAAGAAAAGAGTAAAAGAACAACTGGAGTACTGTATCAATTTCATAAACAAAGTCGAGCTTTTTAATGAAGAGGAAGGTTTTTTCTGGCACAATGATAGAGAAAAATCATTGAATTACACTAAGGTAGAACATATCTTATCGCTTAAATTCGACAGGCACAAGCTTAAAGATCTTGACAATGAAATCCAAAAGCTTTGTGAGATCATTGGTGATAAGGAGTCCTATACGAACATTGCTGATAACACGCAAAAACTAATGCAAAATATGGATTACTTTTTCCGGGTACTTCTAACAATCCTAGCAGTCCACAAAGATAGGAAGGGGCTTTCCCAGGAAGAAATAACCAAGCATGAAGATGTAAAAGAACAGATTAAGAATCCTCAGTTGGCTATACAACTAAACCAATGCCTGGCAGCAATTCGTCAGGAACTCACAGCGATAAAGCAAAAGCTTGACCCTCTCATTAATCAGCTTGAGACTCAGTTGAGTACACAAAAAGCAAATCTTGAAACAGCCACTCAAAACAAGCCGGGAGAACACACAAAGCAGCATATTTCAAATCAGGACAAGAAGCGTATCTTGATGCTGACACACGAGTTCCGGAAAAGATCTGCTGGTGGTGTCCAGACGGTGGTCCAGAACCTCACAAAAAACCTTATCAAACAGGGATTCACTGTCGATGTCATTGAGCGTGCTTGTGAAGGTTCGCAGAGTGGTCGGTTTTTCTATCATATGGATTCATCACAAAGTGCCTATTCTTTTACTGATATGAGTGATTTTCTCAATACGTATCCCTACCTGACACTCGGCCTTCTTCATCTGCAATCAATAAACTTTGCTGCTGGTATGTACGGGTGGCACAATGGCGGACTTGATGAACTGAAAAATATCTATAAAGGTATACCTGTAATATGCACAATACATTCCTTGGTTAGACATGAAGCTACCCTTTATGAAGCAGATTGGCAACCACACTCTAGTGATTGTCAGGATGAGACCATAAAGGCATCAGATCAATTCATTGTATTGCACAAGTTTGGGAAACGGTTGCTACAGGAATATTATGGTATACCGGACGCAAAAATCCATATTATCCCCAATGGTATAACGGTCCATTCCCGCTTTATTGATATTTTTGAAGATGTGAAAAACAAGACTCAGCGATTATTTAATCAAAAACTGACCTTACTTTATGTCGGAAGAATTTCCCATGAGAAAGGTCTTTTTGAATTAATTGAGGCGTTAGCTCTTATTAGAGATGAGTGGGATGCACAATTGATAATCGTTGGCCCCATAAAGAAACATGACAACTATTATAATTCACTGATTGAATTAATCAACCAAAAAAATCTCACAAATCATGTAACCTTTACTGACCAGATTAACGCTGATGATCAATTCGCGAAGGTCTATAGCAGATTCAAACCTGACTTTGCAGTGATGCCAAGCCATCATGAAAGCTTTCCCATGTTTGCCCTTGAGGCTATCTCTCATGGTGTACCGCTCATTATCTCCGATGTGGATGGTCCCCGTGAGATCTATAAGCCGTACAGGCAGACCCAAAGCCCTGATCAGGAAAGACCGAAAAATACAACACAACACATTGAAAACCCTCCGCCTGGCTTTTCTAAACCACTTGCGATAGCCTGCGACCCCAAGAAGCCTGAATCTATAAGACAAGCTGTCAGATGGGCTGTACAACATCCTCATGAGGTACATACCATGCTGAAAAACGCGATGCACGAAGTTCGTGAGAAATACACCTGGCAGAAGATAGCTGAATCAACAGGTAAGCTGTATAATGATGTTCTTGAGGGGAGATCTCACGTCAGCCAATATGGGGATGCTCACAATCTCCTTTTGGAAATGCGTGAAGGCAGCGGTATGAAAGAGCCATTAAAACAGGCAAAGATAGGCATAATTGGACATTTCAAAAACAAGGACGGCAGCGTTCCTGATGGTGTAGCACGATACGATGAGAACATCTTTTCCTATCTGAGGCAGAAGGATTATTCCGTTGAGGGGTATGCTTTCGTAGGTGCCGCACGTAACACAGGCGGTATAGTGCACTTTGCACCAGCAAGGGAACTTGATCAGCTCATAAGTGAGAGTGACATGAAAGTTGCGCTTTTTCATGGTGCAGAAGAACATGCCAATACCACAATATCTGTATGCCGGGAAAATGGAATCCCAATTGTCTTTTGCATGCCCTACTGGGGTGTATGGAAAGGTATATACGACTTTGCATTCAAAGCAGATCTCCTGATTACTCCTTTAAGAGATTATAGTAAGAAGATACAGGCGAAAACGCAAAGGCCTGTGATGTATATCCCCTTTCCTATTGATACAGATTACTGGAAACCCCTAAAATCAGATTATTGCAGGCAGCTGGTTCCTTCCTTTGAGGATTCCTTCATCATCGGATATGTTGGTCGCCTTGGTACAAGCAAGAACCTGCATCTCCTGATACAACCTTTCAAGCAATTTATTTTGGATGAGGGACTCGAAATAAAACTCCTTATCTGCGGCCCTCCCGAAGGAGATAGGGGAGAACTGCTCAAACAAGAGATACAGAGATTGGGAGTACAAGAGCATGTTCAGTACATTGAACGCACATTTAGTTCAGAAGAGGTCAGAAAACTGTACAACTCCTTTAATGCATTTATCTTTCCTTCTTCTTTTGAATCTTACGGTCTGTCAAATCTTGAAGCGATAAGCTGTGGGGTTCCGACTGTAGCACCGATAAGTACGTCTTTCTCCAATTATTCAGTACCTAGCATGGTTAATCTACCCGGATACCCTTTCGGGTTTGAAGCAGGACATTTGTATGATGAAGATGGAAATCTGAAAAAGGATGGTGTTGTGCATGATTGGGAAAGTTGCTTTGACATCATAAAAAAGATCCATAACAATCCAAATGAAGCAGGAAAGGTAATGCAAACCTGGTCCAAGTTTGTCCACGATAATATGTCATTGCAAGCTGTTGGAAAGCAGATAGAAGAGGCTTTAGAATTTGCATATCTAAAGGGAAGCTCGTAACTCTTTAAGGATCTGGTGGTCATCTGTAATAATCGTCTTAGGGTCGGAGATGGGTTTACCGGTATACTCAGCCTCATATGCATCGAGTGCCCACTGGTGCAACTTATCGAAAACTCCAAGAAGTTCGTTTTCTTCCTTGATACGCATATCTGCCTCTCCTTTCAGAATAGTCATGTATTGTTTATTAACAGTAGGAAGAACTCCGTCATGCTTATCATTTTCCTTTTCAAGATATGGAATGAGTTGTTTTATTAGAGGATATGTTGTTTGTGAGGGAAAGGAAAAACGAAGGTTTTTGTGTATATCTCGCTCAAGCATGAATCCAATGTGTTTTAATTTGGGATATGCTTCCTTAATGGAAAAAAGCATGTCAAAATGGCTTCGTAAGTCCTGGACACTTATGTATGTTAGGCGCTTTCTTATCTCATCAGCCTCAACATTATTTTCTGTCTCAATCTTCTGGATGATCTCCATATACGACATAGATGAAAAGGAAGCAACATCATTTTTAAATCTTTCCAAGTAAGAGAGTTTTTCTAAAAAATCTGCTTTAGGCTTCCAGCCTAAGGAAAGTTAGCAA
>CAYYOI010000062.1:0-7548 GCA_964473285.1 uncultured Methanosarcinales archaeon
ATGGTATCCTACTATTTTGATATATATTTTCTACTATTTTTTAGAAAAACTCAAATTTATCAAAAAGTTTTTAAAGGAAAAGTTTTTAAAGGACATATAGCAGTAATATTAAGATTGAGGGATGAATAATGGGTAATAAAGAAAAATGTAAGGAAATCATGCGAAAACTGTTTGGTGATGCTTCTGCAGCCCAGGTAGATTCAATGACAGAGGAAAACTGCGTGGAAGAATGTAAAAAGAAAATATCTGATTTCCTTGGTCAATCCATCGCTGAGCGAGAACTGGCAGGCCTTTTATAGCTCTTCCTGAACTTCCTTTTTATCATCAAGCACTGCTTGATAATACTCTATCGGTCTAATATGTGTTATTGTTGTCCTGTTTATAACGTATTTTCCGTCTTTACTTTTTTCTACCTTTGTCTCTATGTATGGCATCTTTTTTATCTGTTCTTCTCGTTTGTTGGTCAATCCCATTTTATCACCTGAATCTGATTCAGGCCTTTTGCTTAAAATGGATTTCTTATGTTTATTAGGAAATATTTCAATAGCTTTATAAGAACTCCTTTATTTACCATAACCCAGGGTATACATTTATCGATGTAAAACAAACATGGACAAGCAAAAATTTTATAAAGAACACCTCTCCTACAATCCTAATATACACTCATGAATAAATGAATAATATCGAGGTCAATACCATGAAAGCTTTAAAGAATAAAAAAATAGTAAGTGTTTTACTTACCATGTCAGTTATTATGATTCTACTCTTGACAGGTCCTGCATCAGCAGTCCGGTTGGGCTTGAATTTTGATTCTGGTGACAATCCAGAGATAACCAAAGGAGAGACTTTAGGTTTTACTGTATCTGCTGATCTTGAAAAGATCAATGAAAAGGACGAACTGATCAATGAAAACAGTGCCTTTATAGTGGAGATAAGTAAAAACGGAGAGTCTGTGGCAGCATGTTCCTTTGATCTGCAAGGAAATAGGGGTGAGTGCAACTCTTCAGAATTTCCAACTATTGTAGCAAATAACAATGCAGAATATATTGATGATGGCGACTATTATCTTTATGGTTATGGTTTCGGCTACGGTTATGGGCTGGATAATTCCTCACGTTATCAATACCTGAATGATACTTATTCAGATGAATATGGCTCAGGTGCAGGTTATGGTTACATGCCTAGATACGACTACACTACTGAACCTTATGGAGAGTTGAGCTATGATCTTTCCTGGAAGACCAGTACAACTGGAAGTTATGAGATGACTGTTCTCATGCAAACACCAACAGGAACAAATAATGTAACAAATAAGACTGATTTTTTCGTGTTCGAATTAGAAGAATCAAAATCCTTCACAGTGGCATCTTCAGATGACCCAGATGACCCAGATGACACACCTGATTCACCTTCCCCAGGCGGCCCAGGTGAAATTCCACCTACAGATGATACGGAAGAGAATGCTACTGTTCCAGCATACCAAAACATTCTTGACAATGTGATTGCTAATAAGAATGTTCCTGAAGACGTTAAAGAAAAACTTACCACAATCGCTGAAAAGCTGAAAAATATCCTTCCAAAGGGACAAACAGATGTTTTTGTAGGAGATGAAATAAAGAATCTTGGAAACATCATGCAGCTTCAGGAGATGATGGGTACTGATGACATAGAATCAGTAATGGTAAATGAACTTGACAGAGAGGATAGGTCTCTTGGGGATATGCCTGAAGAGATAAAAGAATCAGTTCTCCAAAAACTTAAGGAGAAAGGAAACAACAAGTTCCTGTTCGACAGGTCTGATGTGAAGAAAAAGACCAAGGTTACAACTGTAACCACAAATGATGGCGAGACCAAGTCACTGGTTGATGTAACCTATGAAGTTTCAACAGGCGATCATGTCGTAGAAGTACCAAAAACCCTTGCAGCAACCGCAAGCGAAATACAGGGAGTATTTGAGGTAATAGAAGAAGATCCTATCCTCTTGTTCGAAGGTACTGAGACAATTGAGATGGGCTTTGCAACAGATGTTGATAAGGTCGAGGCACTTGATAGTGAGGCAGACAATGTAAGGATTGCAAGCCTTGAAGAAGACCAACCTGTAGAGGCAATATCAACCCCTGATGAAGGAAATCAGACAGTTCCTCCGACGGATGACACAGGATTCGGAGTGCTTGTTGGTGTTTTGTTGCTCATCGTGATTATCGGTGCAGTTGCAGTGGTTGTCTACTCTAGAACAAGAGGCAACAAGCCTGATTTTGAAGTCAAATAAATATTTTCTATTTCTTATTTTATATTTGATAAACTCTTATTAAGGTTAACTGATCTGCTTTTCTCATGCACTTTAGACCTGGTAAGTTGGAGATCTATTTTGGTCCCATGAAAAGCGGAAAGACAAAAGCTCTCATGGACAGGCTGGATAAGATAAGTTTTACAGAATATAAGACTCTTGTTGCAAGGCCAGCATGTGACACACGAACGATAAGGACTATTGAGTCAAAACCAATAACAAATCCTTACGACCTGCTTAAAGAAAAATATGATATAATAGCAATAGATGAGGTGCAATTATTCTCCTCAGAAATTGTAGACGTAATAAATCAACTTATCAATAAAGGTACCAATGTCCTTGTTGCAGGCCTGAATCTTGATTTTCGCGGAGAACCTTTTGGTCCCATGCCTTTCCTTTTGGCTTATGCTCATCGTTTCTACCCGATGACTGCTGTTTGTGACATACCTGGATGCAATGAGCCAGCAACACATACACAAAGGCTAATCGATGGAAATCCTGCACCATATGATGCTCCTCTCATTTCTATTGAAGGAGAAAAAAACACTGAAACCTATGAAGCCCGTTGCCTGCATCATCATCAAGTCCGCAATGTTTAAAAAAGGACCAGTATCCACAAAATTATATGGATACTCGCATGCCTTACGAAAGAATAACAAGGGAATTGTTTGAGCGTAAAGTGGCAAAGACTGACCCTAAATACGGTTCAGACCCTTACGCCCGGGATCTTGAGACACACCAGAAATTTGGAATAGTATGCATAAATAAGCCAAAAGGTCCGACCTCCCATCAGGTCTCAGCCTATACACGCCAGATTCTCTCCCTCACAAAAACAGGTCATTCAGGCACCCTCGACCCAAAAGTCACAGGTGTCCTTCCTGTCGCTCTTGGTCGGGCAACCCGTATTGTCCAGACCCTTCTTCCTGCAGGAAAAGAATATGTATGCCTTATGCATCTACATAAGGAGGCAAAAGATGAGAAAATCAGATCAGCAATGGAATCTTTTGTCGGAAAGATAAGACAACTCCCTCCTATCAAGAGTTCAGTCAAAAGGCAATGGCGGTATCGAAAGATCTATTACATCAAGATCCTTGACATCCAGGAAAAGGATGTATTATTTCGTGTAGGTTGCCAGGCAGGAACCTACATAAGAAAGCTTTGCACCGATATAGGTGACAAGATAGGCACATCAGCACACATGGCAGAACTTATCAGGACAAAAGCAGGCCCATTCACTGAAGATGAGATGTATTCCCTTCAGGAACTTCGTGATGCTGTTGAATACGCAAAAGAAGGTAATGAGAAATTCCTTCGTGCCTGTATCAAACCAATCGAATATGCGGTGACCCATCTTCCGAAGGTATGGGTCCTTGATTCCACAATTGAGCCCTTGTGTCATGGTACAAACCTTGCAACCCCTGGTATTGCAAGCGTTGAATCAGATATCCAACTTGAAGATACGGTAGCAATAATGTCTCTCAAAAACGAGCTTGTAGCAATTGGTTCAGCATCAATGATCTCAAAAGATATGGTCCGTACAGAGAAAGGCATTGCAATCCAGACACACAAAGTGTTCATGGAACCTGGCACCTATCCCCGGCTTACTGGCTTATAATCTTTCTATTTTTGCATATATTGTTGTATTATAAAAGCCCATATGACACATTTTTTGGTATCGAAACATCAATCTGCACTTGTTCTGTTTCACCTGCTCCAAGTAAAAAATTTGAAGGTGTAATTCTTATGGGACCCAAGTTTGACAGTTTTCTAACTATTTTGTGCAGGAGTTCCATTTGACAGTTTATGATTTTTGGCCTTTTCTTTTCTCAAAAATCAGGTTTTAGTCCAATTTTTGAGACAAATTAGTTGATTTATGGGGTCAAAATTAGAGTAAATTCTTCTTTGTCCTCTGGATTTTGTTTTTTCTACCGTAACTGTCAAATTCGATAACCTAATTTTTATGAATTTTGTTGAATCATTCTTCAGTTGTGGCTCTTCATATCGTATTAACGATATGATCAAATGAGCAAGATATCCGATGAGTAAAGCTGCATAAATGCTGCTGTCAGACCATGCACGGACTGGTTTGATATCTATCTCATTTTTGAGTGAGTGCATGATCTTCTCGACACTGTCTTTTTCTCTGTAGAGAAAAAGGGCATTTTCAAGTGTCAAATTCTCACTTGATGTGAGACAAAAAAATCCTTCACGGCCAGTGATTGATGCTTTTTTCACAATGTTAAAGGCTTCTTGTTCCGAGAGACTTCGCAATTTTGTTTGATACTCTATTGTCGCGTTTACAAGCACATTATTTACTCGATAACGCTTTGGCAAAGCTTTACCTCTACGACTAGCTTTCTCAATCTCCTTAGCTTCCTTGAGTTGGCGCTCTGCTTTTCGCAGAGCAGAAGCAATCTGCTCTTGCTTTAATTTTTATCTGTCAAACTTGGGTAATATACCTGAACTATTACGTGACAAGGTTGAGATAAAAGTCACTAAAGAATGTGAAGGTGAATGCGTTGGGATTGCAGCGCATTGCCGTTCTGATGAGGATTGCGAGATGCCTTTTTGCGTACATGGGGTATGTGCTTCTTCGAGGAATATCTGTAGTGATAGGTACTGTGACAGTAAGGAGGAATGCGCTTCTGATTGCTCATATACTATCAGCAATAAAAGCCACTTTGTTATTCCCAGTAATCTGGACTGGATAGAGGTACCTGTTGAGAATGGGAATTATTCTGTTGTTGTAGAAGGCACATATGAGATGAATAAGAATTATCGTTCTGTAAGTGCTGAAGGAATAGATGAAGGGGGTTATCCATGCGAAGAGCTTCCGAAAGGTGCACTTGTCGCAAAACTATGTGGAAACTGCATGGTCCTCAATTCAACCTTACAAGTAAACAATTGCAATCTAAGAATAAGAGTGAATGAAAAGGCTTTTTGATAATAAGGGAAACTTTACTGTGGATCTTAGACTAAAAGGAGCTAATATTTCTAGTCCAAAAGAAGATGCAGGAAAAGGCTCAAAGGAGGGAGAGGAGACTTCAAATCTGGATGAAAGAGAGATTCAGGAGAGTTCAGGTAAAAATGAGATTTCAAATCAAGCTGCTGAAAACAGGAGAGATTCTCCAATGGATTTATTTGGACAATATTACATTGAGATCATATTTTTGGTAATCACATTAACTGAATTTATTGCGTTCATAGTTTACATGATCAAGAAATTATTTTGATTACAAAGACAATGTAGAACAAAAGTAAAAAATAGCCTTCCCATCTGGTCATCTTGCGATCCTGGGTCATGAAGAAATAAAACACTGTTGCCATGAGCATTACGGGAAGGGAAAAGTAAAGCATTTCTTCTGTTATGACAAGTGTGGAAAAAAGAGCAGGAACACCCATGACTGCAAGGGTATTAAAGATATTTGAACCCAATACATTACCCACAGCAATCTCAGGATTTCCTTTGCGGGTAGCCTGGAATGTCACCATGAGTTCAGGTAATGATGTACCAAAGGCAATTGCAGAGACCGCAATAATTTCTGTGCCTACCTGGAATATCTCGGATATATTTATCACGGATTCAATCGTGAAATGGGCGCCTAAGAATATGAAAACACCGCTTACTATCAATATGAAAGATTCCTTAAGGGGATGACCATCTTTCTTTGCTGTATCAACTCCTTCGGTCTGGAAGATATATGCAAGATATATCCCAAGGGCTATGAGTGATAGGATTCCTTCCAAGGCTGTAAACTGGCCGTCCCAGACAAAGACTGTAAGAAGAAAAGCAGAGCCTACCAATAAGGGAAGGTCTACATCAAGTATACGGTGCTTTATCTTAAAGCTTTTTCCAATAACTGCTGCAGTACCCAATACAAGAAAGATGTTTGCTATGTTTGAACCTGCTACGTTTCCAAAAACAATCTCTGTTGAGCCTTTAGTGACTGCAAAAATTGATGATATAAGTTCAGGAAGGGATGTGCCTACTGCAACAATTGTGACTCCTACAATAAATGAGGGTATACCAAAATGAATACCTAATCTCTCTGCTGATTCCGTAAAATAGTCAGATGACTTGACAAGGGCTGCAAGACTCACAACAAAGACTAGTATCCATAAAAGTTCCATAAAATAAAAATTAATAACAGGGATTTATAATGTTTTCTCTAAGTCATAGGTTCGTGAACCCATACCCATCTTTTCTGCATGGGTGATTATGCTAGTACCATCAACACCAGTCACTTCCTTAAAGATGTCTTTTCCGTTTGCTTCGAAAAGGAGATCATAGGCTGCCTGATCGATTGCAACCGGATCTGTAGAGGCTATCACTCCAACATCCTCGGCAATTATCTCTGAATCACTCAAACAATCACAATCACGGGTGATGTTTGTTATGAAGGTGACATAGACACAGGATTTGCCCTTTACACATCCTGCGGCGTATTCTGCACATCGTTCCTGGGCTTCCTGAGAGGTTGCTCCATGCCAGGGGACCTTGATTACACCATAAGGACAGACTGATATGCATTTTGCACATCCTATACAATTATCGTTTATATGGGCCTTTCCATCTATATCTATGGCATTGACTGCACAATTGTCACGGCAGATTCCGCAACCTATGCAATCATCTCCTATGACAGGCACAATCTTGGAATGCATTGCAAGCTTTCCTGCACGGGATCCTCCACCCATGCCCAGGTTCTTGAGTGAACCACCAAAACCAAAAAGGATATGCCCTTTGAAATGGGATATTACAGCCATGGATTCCACATCAGAAATCTTTTTTCCGATCAGGACTTCCTTGAAATGAGTACCGTCAACACTTACTTTTACCTCTTCATCGCCATTCTCACCATCAGCTATGACAATAGGGATTTCCAATGAACCAAAACCATGCTTTTTCGCGATTTTAATATGGTCTGTTGCATTGATACGCATACCCCTGTAAAGAGTATTCGTGTCTGTAAGAAAAGGTTCCTTGCCTTTTAGCAAGTCAACAATAGGCCTGATGTTCTCAGGAGGTACGAAACGGGAGTTGCCCTTCTCTCCAAAATGTGTCTTTATCGCTACTGGACTCTTCAGATTCTTGAGCGCTTTTTGTGTGATTTCCTTGATTGCTGAATCAGATATTGTTCCTGAAAAATATACGGTTGCCATAATATTAATGAAAAAAAGAATATTACTTAAATTTTAGGATTCTAGACATTGTTGACTTAACAAGCGAATAATCTTTGGATTATGAGCTTATAAGCCTC
>CAYYOI010000063.1:0-7151 GCA_964473285.1 uncultured Methanosarcinales archaeon
TGCTAACTTTCCTTAGGCTGGAAGCCTAAAGCAGATTTTTTAGAAAAACTCGTTCTCGGCGTAAAATTTATAAAACAATATTTCTATAAATCATTAAAAGAGGCAGATCATGGGATTTTTTAAAGGGATAGCAGCAATCCAGAAAAAAGCATCTACTGTTATCCTATTGCTGATTCTTATTGTCACAGTATTTTTAGGCTACCACGCTGCACAGATTCAGTTTGAATCAGATATATCAAAAGAGATGCCTGACACTGGAGAGATATTCACAAAGACTCTCTATTTCCAGGAAAGCTTTTCTGGATCAAGTACAGTCCTTGTTGCTTATTCGATTGATAATGGTCTTCAGGGGAATCCTCTTGACTCTGTGACTGAACAGGAAGTGGTACAGTCAATCTATCAGCTTGACGGAGAACTTCGGAAGCTGGATAAGGTTACTCATGTTCTAAGTCTGGGAGAGATATTCAAGAAAGCCCGCATGGTTCCAATGACTCAGGACATAGTTGACATGGTATTGTCAGAAAGTAAGGAATATACAGGCAGGTTGCTCTCCAGTGACAAGAAAGCAACAATAATAACAATCTTCACAGAAGAGCTCGCATCAAAAGAGGACATAGATGAATTTGTAAATCTCCTAGAAAACAGGATAGAAAGATCTAATCCTCCATATGGAATTGATGTCAGGGTGACAGGCAATCCCATCCTGCGTGGCGATCTTCAGGATTACCTGGTAAGTGACTTTTACCGGACAATCCTTATTGCAATCCTTATAATCTTTCCTTTCATATTCTTGGTCACAAAAAAGTTCAGGAAGGCTGCAATGGTGATGTTACCTCTCTTGATAGGCCTTGTATGGTATGCGGGGATAGTTGAACTCCTTAGTTTTAAGCTGTCAGTCTCAACAGTTGCAACAGGTGCCATGGTATTAGGGTTAGGTGTGGAATATTCCATATTTATCTATAACAAACTAGAGAAAGCCATGGAAAAGGTTAGTGTAGAAGAAGCGGTTGAAGAAGCGGTTGGGTTCACAGGAAGAGCTATATTTGGTTCAGCTCTCACAACAACTGTAGCATTCATATCCCTTGGCCTGTCCGTAGTTCCCATGCTAAGTCATCTTGGAATCATCTCATCTATTGGAATCCTTGCAATCCTTTTCAACTGTATATTCATCAATCCCTGTATTTTCCTGGTAATTGAAAAATGGACCACAAAAGAATAGCAAAATGGTACGCCCGGTTCGTGCACCGGTATCACCTAGCTATGCTTATAGTCTCTCTTCTTATCACTGTAGCTCTTGGCTTTCAGATCCAGAATGTGATTATTGAGCCTATGGATTACAAGACCTTTCTTCCAGCAGACAGCAAGACAATGGAAGGCCTTAATTTTGTTGAGGATACCTTCATCAGTACAGACTCGGCACAGGTACTAATAATGAAGAGGGATGGTTACGGCGTTGACTGGGCACAGGATGATATCATCTCCTACGTGGACAATCTTGAGCAGGCTATAAATAAGATACCTTATGTTGATTATACTCTTTCTTATGTTAGTACTTTGGAACAGAAGAATAGCTCCGGGATAAGACGCCAGGAACTTTATTCATTGATGGATAAGGAGACCATACTCTATCCTATAGACCCCTTTTCAGAGGTGGAATCATATGTCCAGAGTTTTGATGAGCTTGACAAAGGGATCAAAAAGCAGCATGAGGCAATCAAGGAGCTTACCAATTCAAGTGGTTCTCTGGCCAAAAAGATTGGAAGCCTGAAAGAAGGTGCTCTCAGGATAAAGCAATCCACTGCAATACATGACAAGGAGGTAGGTACAGATGAGCTGACTGTTGGTATCTCAGAGCTTTCCGTGGCCCTCCATAACCTTTCAAGTGATATATCAAACCTTTCTGAAGGGATACGCGCAACCTATTGCGAACCAAAGATAATTGATCCTGTATACGGCCCTACTGAGATAGACAATCCCTATTATAACGATACATCATGCTATGCCTATCAGAACAGGACAATAGAGGATTCATATCGCTCTTTACGTGATACCTATTGCACAGAATATCTTCCCTCCCCTCCATACTCACCTAATACTCCGAATCCCCATTACAACGAGACACGTTGCAATACCTATAATGCTATCCTTTCCTCCATGGATAAGGACTTTAGCTATTACGAAGGCCTAAACCAGATAAGCTACAGTATTGATAACCAGATGATACCTGCACTGGCTGAGCTTGAAGCAGGTTCAGAAGAAGCAGGTGAAGGCCTCAGGGAATTCAAGGCAAATATTCTGGAGATAAACAAAGGGATGGAAGAGCTGGTTCAGTATCTCAGGCTTCTTCAGGCTGGCATGAAAGAGTATAACAAGAATATGGTGGTCCTTGAACAGGAGACAGAAGCCCTGAGCAAGAATATCTCAGACTATAATGAACAGGTCTCCTCTACTTACAAGATGCTAAATGATACTGTTGATACTGATTACGAGGCACAGGAATATCTTATCTCAGATAAGAAGGAATTTGGCAAGTTCTTCAGTTCAGACGGCACATCCACAAGGATACATGTCCTTTTCAGGAAAGGTGTTGACAAGGAATACATCTCTGGAAAACTTAAGGATGTTACAGCTTCAGTGGAGCCACCAGGAAATCTTAAGAGTCTTGCAATTGGTGACATGCTGCGCTTCGACAAGCTGCAAGGCATGATCCCTCACGAGGTCATGAGTACTTCCCTTTTTGCTGCAGTCCTGATAATAACAATAATCCTTTTTCTTATCAGGCGCCCGGTCATGAGCCTTTTGACTCTTTCCACTATCCTTTTTGGGACCATCTGGACCTTTGGCATCCTGGGAAGCATTAACATGAATCTCAATCCTGCATCCTCTGGGATAATATCCATGCTTCTTGGAATAGGGATTGATTTCGGGATACAGATTATCTCCGAATTCATAAAATTCTTTAAGTCAAGCAATCTTGAAAATGCACTGGCAAAGACTTTCGAGATAACAATGACTCCCATACTTATAACCACAGGTTCTGCCATGCTTGGTTTCTTTGCCATGGGCCTTGCCCAAGTCACAATAATGCAGGACATGAGCCGCATCCTCATGCTTGGTACTCCCATGTATTTCCTTGCAGCCTTTATAGTGCTTCCTGCTGCACTGACCTGCTATACGAATTTCAAACAGAAAATAAGAGGTGAACACAAATGAAAAGATTGATTTTGCTTATGCTATTGCCCCTTGCCTTTGCAACTGATGTGCAAATGCTCAATACAGATCCATATCCATTGGAAGCTGGAGAATTCGGTAAGTTAAGGGTTAAGGTTATTGACAGCAGTTATTATGAAGACAGGGATTTTGATACTTCTTCTGTCTCAATCACATTCATCGACTCTGAAGCATTAAAGCTGGTTGACGAATCATCACGTACAAAGACTTTCACCCTCAAAGGAAAGCATTCAGAGGATTTCTATCAGCTGATAGAGTATGATGTATTGGTAGGTAATATTCCCGAAGGCTCTGTTGATATAGCTTTCAGGATAAATGGAAATACAGAATATATCACCATACCAATAGAAGACGATAATGCTTCCTTTGACATCGGAAATATACAAAGTATCCCAAAACATCTCTATCCTGATACCGAGGACGTGAAGCTTGAGATCCAGATAGCAAACATAGGGGATAAGGATGCTGAGAATGTTGTTGCGTCAATCACCTCTGACGCGCTTGAATCAGCAAACTCCTTCTCTACAAGATATGGTATTGGAACCATAGAGGAATCAGATGTCGGAACTGCAATATTCTATGTTGATGTGCCTGACATTGAACCAGGTTCAAAAGAATTGGATCTGCATCTATCTTACAAAGAAGGGGATGCGGCAAGGGAGAAATCATTCAGTATTCCTTTTGTTGTTTTGGGAAAACCTGATTTTTCAGTAGAAACTATACATAATGAGAAAGTGAAACAGGGTGAGTCTTCCTACCTCAAGTTAAAGGTTACAAATACAGGTCGTCATGAAGCAAAAGAAGTAGCTGTTGATGTCATAAAGGACAGTAATGTAAGGATTGACTTTGAGCGTTATGTTGATTTTGTGGGTGAGCTTCAGCCAGGTGAGAGCGGAGAGATATATCTCCCATTCACTGCAGGTAAGGATGCATCTATTAAGGAGAATCCAGTAGAATTATCTATCCGCTATATCTTCAATGATAAGGTGCATTCAAAAAGCATACGACAATTAATAACAGTTGAGGAAAGGGACCAGAATGTTTTTGAGAATAAGACAATCATGGGTATCATCGTAGCCTTAGTGATACTTGCTTCAGTAATATACCATGTGATGAGGGGAGAGAAATGAAAAGAATATTAGTATTACTTGTACTGGCATCATTTGCTTTTGCTCTTGATTGCTCAGAGATTCAAGAGTCAGTGAAAGGTGTAGAGCTTCCAGACTTTCTACCCTACAAGAATGAGGCTTTTAACTTCTATATAGCCGATGAACCAGTTGCTAACGCTGTGATTGAGGAGAGGGAGGTGACATCAGTTTCCTGTGAAGAAGGGAATTCAACCTACAATGTATACGTTGATAGCAAGGCAACAATAGAGAAAATTGCAGCATCAGAAAATCCCCTGGAAACCTTGCAAGATATGCTTGGTTCAGAGATAGAAGTCAAGGGGACAACTTTCAGTAAAAAAGTCAAAGGTTTCTTCACAAGAATTGGCATCTCAGTAGCCTCCTGGTTCAGTTGATGCTCAATTTATTTTATTAAATTGTCCTTAATTTGTATAACGCAGATTAGACGGTAATTTTCGAAAGTCTTTTAAATTATAACTACCTAACAGTGATAATGGTTACAGACATATGGCCTTTAAGTACAAAAGAAAGGGCACAATACGGAAGATATACACAATTACAGGATACCTTTGACCTCCAATTTGCCCAGCAATTCTTGTTCGAATCCTACAGAACTATCACTAACAGGGGTGGACGTTATCGTTTCCTGGAAGTGCGGGGTCTTCAACCCGGTGCAGTTGGCTATACTCAACTCGAGGACACCATGGCAGGTCACAGGAGCGCACTCATCCTTTTCATGAAAGACCGCCTGGATTCATCCCATAAGAAATACATAAGATTCAAGAACAATTACAAGGTGACCCGTGAGAACCTCATAAATAAAGGGTTGGTAGAAAAAAGTTTTGCGCAGGAATTCAATCAGCTCCATGCTCTGGTCGCGCACAAGAGGTTTAGCAAGACCTTGCGGGAGATATTGAGGACCGATTTTGCAGCCCTTATCCAGCCAGATGCGCGTATGCCTGACAAGTATGCAATAACACATTATAGGGTAGAGATAGATCATAACCTGGAAGAAGCAGTAGAAGAGCTTGCTACTGAAAAGAAAGTTATTAAGAATGATCTCTATGAAAGCGGAGAACAGGTAGAAGAGCATCTTGAAGCAAAATTCTTTGAGTATTACGGTTTTTCACATACCTCTGGTGGCAGGCGCAGAGCCGCTGTCAAGGCAGCACATTATCTCTCCCGACAGGAGATACCATTCACAGTATATGTTGCAAGCACTGAGGACAGGACACTTACACGTATAACCGAAGATAACATAATCAAGTATACCCTTCTCAAGCTGAACAAGAAAACCCAGGCAGACCTTGAAAGGCATCACCCTGGTTCTGCAAAAAAGATAATGCATTCAGATAATCTTGCATTGTTCAGGGTTGTCTATTCCAGACCTGAGATCAATGGAACAGAAGATCTAAACAAGAACTGGTTACATAAGGATCATGAGCATCTCATCCCCAAGCGAGGCTATCCTTCCCAAAGGCCGATTCCCTATGAGATAATTTATCCTAAATCAGACCCATTCATAAGAAGAAATAAATAATATCATCTATTCATGTCTTACATGCAAGCCCGTTTCTACAGGAAAAGGCAGGACTCAGTCCAGTGTTACCTTTGCCCTCATGTCTGTATCATAAAGGAAGGTGAGACTGGCATCTGCAAAGTCAGGAAGAATAAAGCTGGTACCCTTTATTCTGAAGTGTACGGAAAGGTCATTGCAAGAAACATTGATCCGATTGAAAAAAAGCCCCTTTTCCATTTCTACCCAGGTTCCACTACATATAGTATTGCAACTATAGGGTGCAATATGAAATGCAGTTTCTGCCAGAATTGGGAGATATCCCAGGCACGAACTATTCTTGGAGAAGACATGACACCCGGGGAGATAGTTGAAGAGGCCCTTAGGAATGGATGCCAGAGCATATCCTACACCTACACAGAACCAACCATCTTCTTTGAGTTCGCCTATGATACAGCAGTTCTTGCAAGAGAGAAAGGCCTGAAAAACGTTTTTGTATCAAACGGTTTCATTACAAGGCCAGCAATTGACCTGATCAGCAATTATCTTGACGCCATAAATATTGACCTGAAAGGATTCTCTGAAGAGTTCTACAATGAAACCTGCCATGCCTCATTCAAACCTATCCTTGATGCTATCCGCAGGTATTATTCCAATGGAGTCTTTGTGGAACTCACAACCCTTATTGTTCCAGGACACAACGATTCTGATCAAATGATCGAACATATTGTTGATTTCATCATCTCAATCGACAGGAACATTCCCTGGCACATATCAAGATTTTTTCCCTTATATCAGATGTCATACTTACAACCTACTCCCCGGGAAACACTTGAGAGAGCATATAAGATAGGCACTCAAAAAGGTCTTAAGAATATATATCTTGGAAATATATAAAAAAAGAAATTAATATTTTGGATTCTTACTTGCTTTGAAAGTGAATACTTTCTTTGCTGGAATCTTGATCTTCTCACCAGTTGCTGGATTGACTCCTTTTCGGGCTTTCCGCTTTGTGGTTTTGAATGTTCCGAATCCAACTAGCTGGACACTGTCCTTTTTTGCTCCTTTCATGATGTTGGAAAGGGTTGAGTTCAGTGCTTTTTCAGCATCTGTTTTCGTAAGTCCGGTGTCTTTTACGATTCCTTCTATAAGTTCGCCTTTATTCATAACTATCACCTCGTTAAAGGTTTCTGAAAACTAGTACTATTTAAAACTTACCCTAAATGGGGTGTGTAGATATCCTTTCAACATTATGATTTCTAGCTGATCATAACCAT
>CAYYOI010000064.1:0-7135 GCA_964473285.1 uncultured Methanosarcinales archaeon
TTGGTTTTTTCTATTAATTCAGGAGTAGTTAAAACTCATCGGAGATACTGATATGTTGCTACTACGTAGTTATTGCGGTCTCATTTCAGCCTTCCTACTATCTTTAGAATTAGCTGGTAAAAAGAAATTTACAAAATAAAAAATTAATTTGGAGAGATCCTATACCTGTTCTTGAAGTAAGGATCCATCTCTCCGTTTATTACGCCCTGCGAATAATCCATTGCTCGCTGCTTGTCTGATGCAAGGAGTCTTAACTGGTTTTCTTCAATCTCATGCTCTCCCATGTAATTTTCGCTCACATACTTAAGCAGTTCAAAAGCGCTCTCCGGATCATCAAGCTCACGTTGCACCTCTTTTAATGCAGTCTGTTTTGCAATGCCAACTTCCTGGTGCTTTAGGTAATTCTCGATTATATCGATTGCTGTTCCTACTTCTCCGCTCTCCGTCAGTTTCTCATAGGCCTCATTGGTTGCTTTTTCAAGCAACTGCATTGGAACACCAGTATAGCTTGCAGCTAAGCTTTTCAAGTAATGGCGCCTGTCTTCAGTGCTTTGCTGGTCTAGTGCCGGTTTTATTGTCTCGTATATATCAGGTTCAAATTGCTTCAGCACCTCTTCAAGATAACTGTCAACAATTGAGTGCGATTCCTCTGCATCGTTTATATCTATAAGGAATGAATCCAGTGTCCCTGCAAAATTTCCATAAACATCATTAAGCAGTTTCTTGACTCCTCCTTCCGGCTCATCCCCGAACTGTTGGTTGTACAGTTTTGCACTGTATCTTTTATCCATCTGTTTTGCTAATGTTTCATAATCTGGCATTATTCTCACCCCTTATATTTAAATGAAGTCTTTGTCTCATATTGCTGTTTTGGACTATTTTGATAGTCTGCTTTTATCAGTGCATCAAAAGGGTTTGCATACATCTGATCTGGCTGTCCTGATGTCCCTCTTTGTTTTCCAGTAGGGCCAAAGGACTTCACCATCGGACCAGCGGACATTCCGCTTGAACCTGATCCATATAGTGCAGGTCCCATGCTTTTCAGGTATAACCTCAACAGGTCTTCTATCTCGTTTTGTGAAAGCATTTTTATCACCAAATTTATCCTTTTAGGACCAACTAAGGATTTATTCCTAATAAATATCTAGAAACTGTATTAATTGTAATTAGGACATTTTTGTCCAAAATATTCCGGAAGGCTGGTATCAAATGTAGTCCTTACTTTCTTTGTGAGGTAACTGGGGCTGTACCCTGTCACATTAGTAAGCCTGCTGCAAAAATCCGTATAATCACTGCTTCTCTTGACAGTATCCTGTAGTGCCAGTTGGAGGTAGAAAGATTCGAATTCCTTTTGTGCTTCCTTATAGCTCATATCACTTTTTCCAAGTTCAATAGCCTTTGCATATAATTGCTCTTTTGGTGCATGCATTGCAAACATCTGATCGGTAAGATCCTTACTTGCTTCTCTAAGGAGTTCTTCCTGGATAGCTTCCCTTTTTGGACCAATCTCTTCAGGTGTGATCTCCCTGTTGAACAGAAGCGTGTCAAGCTCTCTGTATCTTGGGTTTGATTGCAATGAATCAAAAACAGTATCCTTTGCCTCTTTCACAGCCTGGCTCATGTACTGATTGTATGTGTCCTCTACCTTGCTTATCGTCTGGTACTCAGGAAAATTAGTTATGTCATTGAACCTGTCAGTAATATCAAGATTCTGGAAATGGTTCTTCAGGAAAGGAGATTCCTTGTTGGCAATACGCCTAAGATGCCTGAGTGACATGTCCAGAGACTGGGCAGTTCCTGTGATCACCCCGTCAGAAGACTCTGGATAGAGCTCATTGCTTCTTACATATGGGACTGTGGACTTGAATATCTCCATCGATGCATCTTTATCAGGAAGCCCTGTATTCTCCTGATGAGGTTCATATCTAGAGATTTGTTCCTCTAAAAAAGAGCCTCCTTCATGTTCATTCATCCACTCATCAAGATTATCCATAAACTGCAGAAAGGAACAGTGATTTATAAATTTTACTTATCGTAACTTCACTGTGACAACATTTCTGACAACTTAATTAGCTCTTCCATGTTATCCACCCTGCCCATCTTCTCTCTTATTCGTGACGCACCAGAAAATCCTTTAGTAAAAAATTGTCCCTGCATCCTAAGATAAGCTATCTTGTCTATCCCGTATAGCTCACAATATTCAAGGTATTTCCTGAACAATTGCCTGCGCTCTCCTGCAAATATTCCTGGGTTTCCTATTGCAGCCCTTCCGATCATGACATAATCACAGCCTGTTCTCCTTCTCATCACCTCTGCATCTTCTAATGACCTGCAATCCCCATTTCCGATGACAGGTATGGAAACTGCCTTCTTTACAGCAGCTATAACTTCCCAGTCAGCTTCTCCCCTGTATGCCTGGACAACAGTCCTTGGGTGGATTGTGATTGCTGCTGCCTTACTTTCTTCTATGATCTTTGCTATTCGTATTGTCTCAGGCAGGTCGCATCTGTCATATCCACTACGTATCTTCACAGTTACAGGCTTTTGAAGGTTATTCGCAAGATATGATGTAATCTCTCCTATCTTTGATGGCCTCTTCAGGAGCGCAGCCCCTGCCCCTTGTTTGATTACATTCTTGTCGGGGCATCCCATGTTGATATCAATTATTGGCGCATCACTCATCCTTGCTGCCTCAAGGAGTGTTTCTGGTTTGGTCCCGAAAAGCTGCAGCGCGCATGGCATCTCTTCCTTGCACGTCTGCATCAGTTTCAGGGTTGCCTTGTTCTTACGGATAGCAGCATTACCATTGACCATTCCCGTAAATACAAGCCCCGCCCCACATTCCCTGCACAATCGTCTGAAAGCAATGTCATTGATTCCGGCAAGAGGCGCTAGAAAATAAGGACTATCAAATTCCATATCCATCTGAGACCAATACCTGATAATAAAACTATTGCTTACAAAACCTTAAAATTTATATAGTATTATATATTTTATTACTAAAGTTAGGCTTAATGTCTGACTTGGGGGGATAGCCACAGGCTTTTGCCTGAGCTGCTAATAAAATTTGGAGGGGAAAAAATGAAAAAACTATTTGGAATACCTTTTGCAGCCCTTGTGGTTGTAGTGTTAGTAATAGGTGGAGCAACAGCTGCACTGGTGAGTTACTTAAGTAACACAGTTAGTGCAGATACAAGTGTGACAAGTCCAATTGAGACTTGGTTCAACGATGGCGGTGAAAAGGAGTATACTATCGATTTAGATGATGCCAAAGGAGGGGATGGAGTAAGTTTCAGGGTATATTCAAAGAACAACGCTAATCAGGATGTTGATTCATACCCAGTGTTCATAATCTCAGGCCCTGACGGAACAACATGGACTGGAGAAGAGTTTACTTCAGTATTATATGGGGATAAAGATAACTATGCTGACTCTGAAGATTACATTGAAATTCTTGACAAATTGTATCATGTGAAATACGATGGAAGCCTGGTTAAACTTACAGAGCTTGACACTAACCCTTCAACACTTCGTCTGTTTTTTAACAAAGACGATGGAGAGCCATATACTCAAGCAGCTGGGAGTCAAAAATGGAATCAACTGGTTATAACTCTTAACTCTGCCATAAAACCAGGAGATTATTCATTTGAGCATTGTCACCTTTATGAATTGACAGGGACTTGCCAGGACCCAGGGGAGCCTTCAAGCTAAATATGCTTTTTTTGTTGGTATTACCAACAATTTTTTTTATTTTTAAAAAGGTAGAATTATGGATAAAAGACGCATACTGGTTATTAAGTTTGTGTTATTCCTATGCTTGGTTAGTTCCATTGTTGCAGGCACATTTGCAGGATTCTTAAGCAATACCATCTCTGCTAAAGTAAGTATTCTTCCAGATTCTGAGATTAATGTCCCTGATTCTATTGATGATTGTAAAGATAAAGGATATTTAGATTATACCACCTTAGATGGCTCTGAATTCAAGAACCAGGGAGAATGCGTTAGTTATGTTGCAACCAGTATGTGTAAAGATGAATCTTGGAAAAATCTTAAGAAAGATGAGGGCTCTGAATTCAAGAACCAGGGAGATTGTGTTTCTTATTTTAAGAGTGCTCATAAACCCCTATTTGAGATAATGGTTGCATCTGGGTCGAGAAAGAATGTTTCCGATCAAACAGAGGCAAATGTTACAAGGCTTAATGAATCTATAAATCAGCAAGAAAATTTTACAAATTCATCCAGCCTGACTGAGAATGCAGTGCGGGATATAATTGATGATTCAACGGATAATGTCTCTGATGACGCCTCAGCTGGTCCGGTTGAGGATTCTAATGGGGAAAAGGTAGATGATCTCTCCGAAAACTCATCCTCGAGCACAGGCAGTGCCGATGGAACCGATGGTCTGAATAACACTGACGATTAAGAAAACTTCTCTGAGGGGGTTCAAATTAGACTCTCTAACTTACTTATGATCTTCTTTCTCATTCCTCTAGCCTCAGCCATGTATGCCGACTCACCTCATGTTGTATACCATTTTGACAAGTGCGATTATCTCACAGTCAATGTTACATCAGACCTCCCGATTGATAAGGAAGAATATTGGTTTTTGGGTTGTAACAAAATAAAAGGTAATCATTGGTCATGTGATTGCACAGATGATTACGATCTTACTATCAATACAAAAATCTCGACAATAAATACATATCATCTTCTTATGGAGTATGAAGTTCAAAACCAGGTCCAACGAACCAGCGCCTCTACCTTTGGTGGTGATTATGTCTGCCATTTCGATTGCAAAGATTGGGGTCCTTATATAGGTGGCACCCAATACCGCTCCTGTTCATATGATTGTCCTGCATCCCTTGCACCCTCAGAAACAAGGGATTGTTAAATAGATTCACCTGAAGAACCAGATGAACCTACTGATGAATCAGGGGGGGCAGATTCACCTGAAGAAGTTACAAATGAGCAGGAAGAATCAGAAGATTCAAGTTTAACCAATTCAGCTTCTGATAGTCCTCCGGGAATCACTGCCGCAGCTGTTGGCCCATCAGATGAAGTCTCTCTTGGCTGGAAGATAGGCAGTCTTTCCATTATCCTGCTTTTGGCACTCGTCTTTTATCTTCGCAAAAGATAAATTTAAATACTACTACTGAGTCATTACACTTATGAACAAAGATAATGCTGCTGAATTCCTTTTGGACCTATCCTTTGATCTTGGCGATAATGCCGGTTTTCTGCTTGACTATATCTATAATACTCGTCCTGAGGGTTTTTCAAGGATTGTAAGTAACAGTGCATATGGTGTTGGGATCGTGGATGGCTTCACAATAAAACGGGTTGATAAAGAAGCTGTCCCGCAGTTTAAGGCAGATTCTCAGGTAGATTCGCTTAACATAGCACCTTTGGTCCTTACAGCCTGTCTTGAATCTTATGCATACATAGTCAATGAATTTATTCCTGGACCAACTCTTGCGTCCAAACTTGAGTCATCACCAGAAGACAGGTATCGACTTCTGAGAAAGAACCTTGATGATCTTGTTGTATGGCAAAAAGATTATCCCTCACTTTCAGAGCAAGACACGCCTGAAGAAGTTCATGAGTATTATATGTCTAATTTACGGCAGATAATGCGTGACCCTTCATTCCATGATGCAATCCATGTTTTTGAATCCCTTAAGATCCCTTATGTTGTTCGTACACTTGATAATTCGCCGCATAATTCCGGGTTTAAGGCTGACCATGAAGATGTTGATAGGCTTGAAAAGGAATACTTCTATTGGGACATGGCCCGGAAATTTTCCCATGAGCTTGAGGACTTCTTTGCAATCTATGACTCTTTTGAGGCTCATCAGGAACCCCTGAACCTTGAATGCGATCTTCTTAAGAAATATGCCTCTGGCCGTGGGCGGGATTTTGAACCTTCAGAAATAATTTTGGTGGGCTTATACAGAAATCTTAGGAAAAATCATCTCATAAGGACCCATTATACTGCATTGATTGAATCTGAGCACCAGCAAAATACTCTCACCAAAAAAGAAAAGGATTCTCTTCTCCAGGATTATACCTTGCGGGCAGAACACCATCTTTCCCGGGCTAGCCATTATGCTGGGTTGGGTGCTCTTTCATCTGAATTTGATCTCTCTTCCAAGAAAAGCTTCTCTTATCTCTCAAATATCTTTAAAGGGTAAGAACAAGACTTGGCCCCACAAGGCAGAATATTTTTTGTGCAATTATCTCAAGATGATGCAACATCCTGCACTCCACTTTGTTGTTGCATTTTTCCATGTAGTTCCTCATCTCCTGGATAAGCCTTTTCCTCTCGTTTCCAAGCTTTACCACTATTTTCTCATCAAATTGGTAAAATAATTTGTAGAAGTCTTCCATCATCTGGTTTACATCAGCATATATCTCTTTGATTTTATTTGAGACTCTAAGGTTTTTTTGTTCCAGGATAAAATCAAACATGTACTTGTACTCATCCGCAAGGTTCTCCATGTCTTCTATGATATAATACATCGGCCCTACCTTCTGGATTTCTTCTTCCTGCTTGTTGATTGCTCTCCTGCACAAGGTTGTAAGCCTGTTGTTTGTCTCTTCAAGATATTTTACCTGTTTGAGCCGCTCAAACTCTTTCTTTTCGATGGCACTGAGGCTATCCTTTCCCATTGTCATCTGTACCAGGAATATTCTCTTAAGAAGATTGTCAAACTCTCCTATATGTGATGCAACACTTCTGATTGTGCAGCTATTTGAGCTTTGGTCAACGATTTCATAACCCACCGTCTCTTTGTTGATACTTTTTTGGATACGTTCAATATCTTTTGGGTCTTCCACCAATATTGTTATGAGGTCAACACCTTTCTTGTAGAGTGCATGGATCGTTCTCTCTGTCATGATTGAGAAATTTTTCAGTTCAATCTCTCTTTCTTCTAAAACAGTTGCTCTTTCACTTCTTATTGTTAGCTGATAACCTTCAGCCTGGATATCAAGTTCATCTCCTTTCTTGATCTTATGTTCTTTCACCCATTTCATGGGAAGGGATATGAGATATGTACTGTCTGCAACCTGCATGACTTTTCTTTTCATGTTTATTGTAGAATCTCAATTAATATAAAAAGATATTGATAATTGC
>CAYYOI010000065.1:0-7074 GCA_964473285.1 uncultured Methanosarcinales archaeon
TATGTGCTTTTTTTAGAGTACTTAGGAGGAGTCATTTTTCTTTCGGAGATACTGTCGAAAAGATTCCTCTGAAACACAACAAATTTACTAAAGGAATCAAGATATGTCATTGTTGCAGGATAACGCTATTGGTGCTGATCTATTACTTTATACAGATAATTAAAGATCTTCTAGTCATGTTCTAGATCAACAACACATTCGAAGTCTTCTTCGCTCTCCTCAGGCAAAGGAACAAAGTCAACTTTCTTTGCTTTAGTTATTGCTTTTAGCTCATCCTCTACTTCATTCAGGTCAAGCTGAGTCATCTTTGCACGGACCGAAAGCCTCTTGACAGGCGTCTTAAGGGAGACATTACTCTCTGACTTTGCACGCCGGACCTCTTCAACAATGTTTATGAGGATGTCACCAACCTTCTCTGCATGCAGATCTACCTTAGTCTCATCATATTCAGGCCAAAGGCTGTTATGAATACTGCCTGACCATTTCTGTCGATATATCTCTTCTGTAACGTAAGGCATTATTGGAGCAAATAGTTTTAATGTGGTCAGCAAACCTTCATGAAGAGTCAATTGAGCAGAGCTGCGGGCTTCATGGCCTCTTTCTTCTGGGTTATATAACCTATCCTTACAGACCTCAAGGTAATTGTCACAAAAGGTCTTCCAAAAGAAGTTATCCACCTGAAATTTTGCTTTTGAATATTCATAGGCTTCAAAGGCATTGGTACATACCTGGATGCAACGATGAAGCTTTGTTATGAGCCATCTATCCATTATCTCAAGAGGGACTTCTTCGGGGGTGAAATCCTCAAGATGCATGAAGACGAATTTTGAAGCGTTCCACATCTTTACAGTAGTTTTTTTGCCGGTTACCAGATCCTTTTCCTGGAATGGCAAATCATCTCCGAGACGTGAACTCGCTGCCCAGTAACGTAATGCATCTGCACTGTATTTTTGGATCATATCCTGAGGAACAACAACGTTTCCTTTTGATTTTGACATCTTCTTGCCATGGGGATCAAGGGCATGTCCGGATATCACCACGTCCTTCCAGGGGTTAACCCTGTTATGAAGCTGTGACTTCACCACTGTGTTAAAAAGCCAGAATGTAATGATATCATGTGCCTGGGCACGAAGATTCATTGGATAGACTTGTTTTTGCAGGTCTGGATCTACAAGTTCTGCTGCAATCTTAGGGGTGAGTGAAGAGGTTGCCCATGTATCAAAAACATCCTTTTCAGGTGTAAAAGAATCATTCCCGCATTTGGGACAAGTTTGTACAGGTACTGGATCGCTTAGTGGATCTACTGGCAACGAATCTTCCTCAGGAAGTATGACTTCCTCGCATTTGTCACAGTACCATACAGGGATAGGTATCCCGCTGTAACGTTGCCTGGAAATCAACCAATCCCATTGAAGGCCTTTTATCCAGTTGTCATACCTCACCTTCATATATTCAGGATACCAGTTAAGTTCATCACCCCATTTGAGAAGCTTGTCTTTTATGTCAAGGTAACGGATGAACCACTGCTTTGAATGTATTATCTCTATCTCTTTTCCGCAGCGTTCATGGACATTGACTGTATGGGTTATGCCTTTCTGGTTGACAAGCAGTCCTTCTTTTTGAAGCTCTTCTATCACCTGAAGCCTTGCTTCATGTACTGTGAGTCCCTGGTATTTGCCTGCAATAGATTTAAGTTTCCCTTCTTTTGTGATCAATGAGCGAAGGGGTAGTTCATGGGCAAAGTACCATTCGATATCTGTCTGATCACCGAATGTACAACACATGACAAGACCAGTGCCTTTCTCGGGGTCTGCACGCTCATCTGCAATGATAGGAACTTCATGCTCAAAGATAGGTACCTTGGCTTTTTTTCCCTGCAGATGCTTATAGCGTTCATCATCCGGGTGATAGAATAGAGCAACACATGCTGGCAGATACTCAGGCCTGGTTGTTCCTATTATCAATTGATCATCATCGGAGATAAATATGATATCATTGAATGTTGATTGCAGGTCATTATCCTCGCATTCGACTTGGGATATTGCAGTCTGGCAATGAGGGCACCAAAGTACAGGGGCATCTTTCCTGTATTGTCTGCCTTTCTTGTAAAGATCGATGAACGAGCGCTGGGAGATTTTCTGGCAATGATCATTTATTGTTGAATAGAAAAGGGAAAAGTCACAGCTAAGACCGATATTCTTCCAGTCCTGCACCATCTTAGGCCTGATCTCTTCTAAGGTATCCAAGCAGAGTTTAGTAAATTCCTTTCTGTCCATATTAGCAGCCTTGACTTTCTTTAGTTTCTCAACAAATATCTCAGTTGCAATGCCATTATCATCTGTGCCGAATGGATAGAATAGGACCTTTCCACGCATACGGTTGTAGCGGGCGATGAAATCCATCTGAGTATAGGAGAATGCATGACCAAGATGCATAGTTCCACTTATGGTGGGAGGAGGAGTATCAATAGCGTAAATCTCTTTTCCTTCCTCGGGATTGAAAGCATAGATGCCTTCATCATGCCATTCCTGTGTTAATCGTGCTTCAACCTTTGCTGCGTCATATGATTTTTCCATTTTATGTCCTCATGAGATAGGTAGTTCCCCATAAATATAAATCTTATCATTGGTGAGCTCTGTTCAAAATGCTGCTCGGTAGAGCAGGGCGAGCAAAGCTTTAATGCTTTGCGAGGTTAGTCGATTCATGTTATGAACTATAACAATCCATGCTAATTCTCTTTTTTTCATGAAATGAAGCTTGCTACGCAGACTTTTGAACTTATTTTTGAGGCTCCTGATAGTACTCTCGACAAGGCAACGCCTTCTTTTCAGGCATGGCGGGTTCTCATCTGCTTGACACCTGAAATAACCTTTTGGCCTTTTAACTTTGAAGGCACGCACAGGAGCATGAAACTCAAGCCCCTTTTTTCGTGCAAGCTGATGTAATGCTTCAGAATCATAGCCTTTGTCGCAAGGACGAGTGCGTCTTTGACCTTTGTTCGTTTGAGCATGGTCTCCACCCCCAGCACATCGTGCCGCGGCTTTGTGCGTAGCACAAAATCATGAATTGCCAATGTTTCCGTGTCAACAAATACGTCAACCTTTGCAAAAGGCATTTTCTCAACTGGCAAACCAACTCCTGCACGAAACTCGTTTTTACATCGCTCATAATGACGGCTGCGCTGCCAACTGTCGACACCTGTTGCGTCGATAGCCACCAACGATGGCTGTTGATCACTGAGGAACTAGATATTAAGGCTTCTGAGGAACCTGAGCGTGAACTTTGAAGCCCACTCATGTAATGATCAATAGGAGGGAATTTGCTTCAAACCAAGCCAGTGTGTCCATCGAGACTCAAAAAGTTCGTTGGCAAACTGACGAAGTGCCTTTCCACTACGGTAGAAAAGCACCATCAGCGCTATACGCTGATAATTGGTAAAAATCTTAGGACCAAAACGGTTGAAATGATTTTTAAGCTCAAGCTTATGGCAAAGCTTAAGAATCTGCTGATGTAAACAAACTTCATACTGGTCAGTTAAGGTTTTTTGTGTCATAACTTAATTCTTTAACTGGCTAGTATACAAATCTATCCCTTGTTGAACATAGCTTTTTATTCTAAACTTTTCTAAATTATCAGGAAATCTCCTGCTTATGATTAATCCTGTAAGGATATGCAGGCAAAGGGAAATTGTTGATCTGACACTTGATAGATATACTCAATAAGTCTAAGGAAAGTTTGTTTGATAAAAAATTCAATGAGTTTATAGATAAAGTAAGGCCTGAAAGCCAAGATCTGATCCAAAAATGCCAGAGAGAACTTCAAAAGGAATATATGAATGCATCAAGAGAAAAGATTCAGAAGCTTAAATCTACTCTTGATAATACCTTTGAGGACCTGCCTAATTATAGCCCGGTACTAACAAAGACACTATATACTTTAGTAAAAGCACTTAGTTATAAGAACCTTTTTAGTAAAGTCCGGTTTTCTGGATATAGAGAAGAAGCAATTGATAAAGCTAGTAAAGGCGGCCTTAATAGTACTTCCAACACACACATCAATGATAGATTCCCTGATTGTTGGTTATCCCTTTCTTGAAGCAGGTTTAAAGCTTCCTGTTTATCAGATGGGAAAGAATCTCTCTAGGGGTATAAACCATCACCTACTACCTATGTTCAATGGAATGTTCATAAAGAGGAGTGATTATTCAAATCTAGAGACTCTTACTTACGCAAATCAGATTGAGATATTATTGCGTGATAAGGAGAACATGGTTATTTATCCAGAGGGGACACGAAGCAAGGATGGAAAAGTGGCTCCGATTCAAAGCAAAAAAAGATATTTCTTGGGAAAAGAAAAGGAAACAAAGGCGATGGGAAAAGGTTTTTTAGCTCCAATCCTAAGGACAGTGCATAATAAACCAGATGACCTGTACTATTGTGTAATGACGGTTAGTGCTCCGATTTTTCCTGATATTTTAGAATACAAGACAAATGATGGAAGGGTAAACAATAATATCAATACATTTGGTCGCTTGTTTTGTTACCGCGACTTCAAGCATGTAGATACAGGAATTCATATACATTTCTGCAAGCCACAGGTCATAAAAGCAGGGACAGAGAACACCAGTTTAAATAGGAAGCGGATTGCAAAAGCAATACGGTCAGATATGAAAGAAAATATAAAGATCCTTCCGGAAAACATTATGGCTTACGGGATGGAATATTTAAAAAGAGAGGATAAAGACATGGAAGATCTAAAAAAAATATTTTTTTCCTTGCATGAATATGTCCAGAATAGACATAACCTGATTATACCTGATCCTGATGAATCATGGAATCTTGCAAAAAGATTTTACAATAAAGTAAATTTTCCCCTTTTAGTTGGATATAATTCTAATCGTGTCCAGCACTTTTTCAAAAAAGATCTTCCGCTTAGAGCTTATCGATAAGACGAAGTATCTGCAATAGGTCATGGCATATCTTATCCACATTTTCAAAAGACTTTGCTATTCCTGCAAGGGATAAGGTCACAAAGAAAAGGCTTTCCTTAGTAGGGTTGTCAAATGCATATTTTTGTCTTTGGAACTGCAGCTTCACAATCTGTTCAATCTGATCAATACTGTAATCCTCTACCTGTTGATCTGACATATCATTTAGTTTTGCTTTTGTCTTTATCATCTGTTGATGTGTATCAAGCACCCAGTATAGGAGTGCTTGTTTTACATCCTCTGCGTTATACAGCTCATCAATATCTAATCCAAAAATTTCTTCTCCCATATTATCATCCTCACGGTATTCTGTCAAGTTGTCTTACCATATAATTATCTTCATCAATTGTTTCCGGTTCATTTTTTTGAATAGGTTCATCTCTTTCCTGTTTCTTTCCTATAAAAAATGTTTGGTCTTTGATCTTTGCCAGCACTTCATCAAGTTCCTGGCTGTTTGCAGGATTCAGTTCCCATCTGAAATTTATTCCATCGTCCTGCTGGCGTGGGATTACATCCATTGAGAAATGAACGAATCTCCTGTTTGAACCTTTGCCTTCATTGATGACAATATTGGTCCCTGCCTGCCCGCCCCCATATATCTCGAAGAGTGCAGTTGCCCCAAAACTGGCAACAAAATAAAGGTGGCTCAGGGTTTCCTTTGGCACCTCTTCTATTGATTCATAGTGTTCCCTTGGCACAACCACAATATGTCCTTTGGCAAGCGGCTTTTCTGAAAGGAAAGCTACCGCTTTCTCATCCTCATAGACTATCAATTCAGGAGCTTTCCCTCCGATAAGTTCACATATCCCGCATGTCATTGTAATATTTGATTATCTTATCCAGATCATAACCTTTGAAAAGTTCCTGCAGTTCAGGGATCTCCGCTACCTTTTGCTTGAATCCCTCCGGATCCTGCTGAATAAGGGCTTTGAGTTTTTGGCTGCTTTCTATCGTCCTGTACACATCATAATGGGCAATAACCTCATCAAGATCATGTTCTGAGAAGAGTTCCTGCAATTCAGGAATCTCTGCTACCTTTTTCCTGAACTCTTTTGGATCATTGATTATTAGATGTTTGACTTTAGGATTCTCATCTATCACTTCATGTATGTCTTCCTTTGCCTGATTTGGTATTTCTTCTTTTGCTTTTGTTACCTGTGTTGCTTGTTCAGCAATCGCTTCAAGCCTGTCTGAAGATGCAGTGTTCTCATCGTCTGAATCTGGTGCCTCATTTGAACCAGTATCAACAGCTTGTTTTTCCTCACTTTGTGAATCTTTTGGGTCAGTCACAGTTGTTTTCTGCCAGTTCGGATTGTAATGTTTTATTATCTCATGGATATCAACCTCTGAGAAAAGCTTTTGCAGCGGTTCATTCTGAGGAATCTGATCTACCAAAGCCTGGGGATCCTCCTGGAGAATTTTCTTGATCTGCGGGTTTTGCTCAATTATCTCGATGACTTTCTCTTTAGTTATCGTCGGTTGTTTTGTATTATGCCATTCAGCAGGATTACGCTTGAAATGGTTTTCCATCATTATTGGCAGGTTCTGTTTCAGTGCCTTAGAGACATCATCAGAAGGGTCTACATCATCAGTCCCTTCTGTATTAAAGACCTCAACCTTATCACCCTCTTCACGCGGAACAATATGATACATGAAATGTTGGGACATCTGTCCTGCAACACCGCCATTTGCAATAAATATAGTGCTTCCGGTCATAAGAAGCCCTTTCTTCAAAGAATTTGCAAGGTCCTGTGACACCGCAAATAAATGCTCAAATGTCTCATGAGGAATCAAAGGCATTATTGGATAATGCTCTTTTGGAAGAACAAGAATATGCCCTTTATACAAAGGGTTTATATCAAGCACTGCAAGGACTGTATCATTCTCATAAACCTTTTTCGCGGGAATCTCTTCTCTTACGATTCTGCAGAATATACACTGTTTCTTCTGCTCTTCGAGAGCATCCTTTTGCTCCTGCGATAACTCCATAAATTACCAAGGCTCTCCAGCCTATTTAAACTTTACGCCGCCATCCAGTATCTCCGATTGCTCTGAGGCACTTTTAGATATGATGCTATCCTCCTCGC
>CAYYOI010000066.1:0-6849 GCA_964473285.1 uncultured Methanosarcinales archaeon
TTTGCTAACTTTCCTTAGGCTGGAAGCCTAAAGCAGATTTTTTAGAAAAACTCCACCTAATGATAAGGCTTATAAACTCCGGATTTTGCTCTAATCCTGATGTATTCTCATTCAAGAGTGCAAACCTACAGGACATGTCCACTTAAATACAAGTGGGCATACATTGATAAGATAAAGCCACCTATACCCCAGACTGTTGAAGCTTTCCTGGGTTCTTTAGTACATGATGCATTGGAAAAGCTTTATGCTGATCTTATGTTTGAGAAAGAGAATTCTTTGCAGGATCTGCTTGATTATTATAATGATCGTTGGAAGAAGGAATGGAAGGATGATATCCTTATCGTGCGAAAGGATTACAACAGCGAGAATTACAGGCAGATGGGAGAGAGGTTCATAACTGATTATTATAACAAGCACAAGCCTTTCAATCATGACAGGACAATAGCTGTGGAGGAGAGAGTAGTATTTCCTTTGGATAGTGAAGAAAAGTGCTGGATGCAGGGCTACATTGATCGCCTGTCATATGAGGGGGATGGTATCTATGTGGTGCATGACTACAAGACTGCAAAAAACCTTAAATCTGTCGAGGATGCGGAGGAAGACCCGCAACTGGCCCTGTATTCCATGGCTGTGAAAAAGAAATACCAGGATTGCAGGGATGTGAAACTTGTATGGCACATGCTTGCGCATGACAAAGCAGTGGAATCCAAAAGGACTGATGATGAGCTTGAAGAGCTTCGAAAGCAGACCTTAGAACTCATAAAAGAGATTGAGTCAGCTAAACAGTTTCCATCCAGGCAGAGCCCATTATGCCCTTGGTGCAGTTTTAGGCCGATGTGCCCTCATTTCAAGCACATGTTCGAGGCACAAAAGGCATTGACCAATCCTTATCTTCAGGAGGAAGGGCAAACATTGGTGAATAAATACGCTGCCCTGAAACAAAAAGAGCAGGAGATCAAGGATGAGCTTGAAAAGCTGAAAGATGCGATATTCTCCTATGGTGAAAGGAAGGGTGTTGATGCCCTTTACGGGGATGGGTTAAGGCTGAAACTCTGGTCAAAGGAGTGTGTCAAGCTTCCTGATAAGAAAGATCCTTTGCAGGTGGAGCTTGTCAAGCTTTTGAAATCGATTGGAAAGTTTGATGATATAGCAGTTGTTGATACGTGGCAGCTGGGAAAAATACTAGAGAACAAGGAATGGCCTGATGAATTGGTCAGGTTGTTTGATGGTTTCGTGCGAAAAGATACAGTCCGGCGCATCTATATGAGTGATATGTGAGGAAACATATTTAAAAGAGTTATTCTTTAATACTAAGATGGTCATGGAATATCTCTCACAATTTATTTCTCAGGTCGATCCGGTCGCTCTTTTGTACCAATACGCAATTGCAATAGCAGTTTTCTTTGGTGTTTATTCAGGATTATTCTTGTTCAAGCAAGTCCTCATGCACAGGTTCACACCCAAGAGGTTTGGATTCCAGCTTCTAAGGGCGTTTGTAGGCAAATTCGGGATGTTATTCTATCTGGTTGCTGCTTTGTATTCAGCTTCCTTATTCGTTTCATTACCGGCAATTGTAAAACGAATAATCTTGTATGTGGTGCTTACTGTTGGTATCATCTATATATCACGCGGTTTTTTTGCTGTTGTTGATGCTTTCATAAGACGCAAGCTTGAGAATAAGGAAGATATAGAAAATATTGGAAGCCTTGTCAATATCATAGGTGTTGTTGTAAAGGTGGTATTTGCTCTTATAGCTGTCCTTGTATTTCTTGCGACTTTTGGTGTCAATGTCACAAGCCTTGTAGCAGGACTTGGTGTAGGTGGGATTGCTATCGCCTTTGCATTGCAGAATGTCCTTGAGGATATTTTCAGTTCACTTTCCATATATCTTGATAAGCCATTCAAGGAAGGGGATTTTGTCATACTCGGGACAGACAAGGGAACAATACAGAGTATTGGGATCAAATCCACACGAATCAAAGCCCTTGAGGGGCATGAGCTTGTGGTAAGCAACAGGGAGCTGACTACTGTCAGGGTGAATAATTATACTCCTATGGATAGGCGCAGGATTGTTTTTGGTTTCGGGGTATTATATGATACGCCTAAGACTAAGCTCAATAAGATCCCTAAGATCGTACAAAAAATAATCGACGGGATGGAAGGCGCTACATTTGATAGGGCACATTTCAAGGAATTCGGGGATTTCAGCCTTAATTTTGAGGTTGTCTATTACGTTGAAAAGCCTGAGTATGTTGCTTACATGGATGCGCAGCAGGAGATAAATCTTGCGCTGGTATCGGCTTTCAAGAAGGAAGGAATAGGGTTTGCTTATCCGACGCAGACAATTTTTCTGAAGAAGTAGGAAAGCTTTTTAAATACAGTATTGTTCCTGGCATATAAGAGCTAGGCCGGTACAGGCTTGCCTAGACTGGAGGAAATAAAATGGCACGAATGCATTCACGTGATAAGGGACAATCAGGTTCCAAGAAACCAGCAAATCTTGACAAACCTTCCTGGGTCCGGTATAAGGACAAGGAAATCGAGATGATCATAACCAAGCTTGCAAAAGAAGGCAAGTCAATGTCTGAGATTGGTATTATCATGCGGGATCGATATGGTATCCCTTCAATCCAGCAGGTGACAGGCAAGAAGCTTGAGAAAATTCTACAGGAAAAGAATCTTAACCCGGAACTGCCAGAGGATCTGCTGAATCTTCTGAGAAGGGTCAATCAGATCCGGAAGCACAGGGAGACAAACAGGCAGGACATGACAGCAAAACGTGGGCTGATGCTTACTGAATCGAAGATTCTGAGGCTTATAAAGTATTACAAGAAGGTCGGGAAACTACCAGCAGACTGGAAGTATGATCCTAAGAACCTGAGCATGTATGTCTGATGGAATTTGACAGTCATGTGCGTGCGGTAGCGCAAAAGATCCGCGAGATCCCGGATGGTGAGACTGTCCGGGTCATATCACATTTTGATTGTGATGGGATATGTGCAGCGGCGATCTTTGTCCAGACCCTTATTCGGTCTGACCGCCCTTTTTCCCTTTCTTTTGTTCCGCATCTAGATGAGGATTATATCAGGGAACTGGCATGCGAGGATTATAATTACTATTTTTTTCTTGACCTTGGATCCGGGATACTTGACTTGTTTGATATTCTTGAAAAGACTGTTTTTGTGATAGATCATCATGAGATATCCGGCTCAGGCAAGGTGATACACCTGAATCCTCATCTTGTGGGGGTCGACGGCTCAAAGGAGATTTCAGGTTCAGGTGTGGTGTATTTTCTTGCAAATGAGCTTGATCCATTGCTTGAGATGGCTCATATTGCGCTCATTGGTGCAATCGGCGATTCCCAGGAGCAGTTCGGGTTCACAGGACTTAATGAAGAGATATTCAAGTGGGCGGTAAAAGAAGGTGGAGTGCGTCGAAGGAAGGGCCTACGGATATTTGGGAACTATACCAAACCTTTGCATAAGGTGCTTCAGCATTCGGTGGATCCTTATATCCCTGGAGTTTCAAAATCTGAGAGGGGAGCTATCAATTTCTTGAACTCCCTCAAGATTCCTATCAGAAAAGGGGGAAGATTCTTTTTTTATGATGATTTGTCCAGTACACAGGAGAAGAAGCTGATAGAGGCTGTAATTGAAAGAAGGAGCAATGAAAAGAATCCTGCTGATGTTTATGGTTATACTTATGTAAATCCAGGAGAGACGATTCCTGTGCTGCAGGATCTTCGGGAGTTTTCTACTGTGATGAATGCATGCGGAAGGCTGATGCAGGCATCTGTTGGTTATGGTGCCTGCCTTGGATCAAAGTACGCGAAAAAGAGGGCAGTCTCTATACATCAGGAATATAAGCGAAAAATTTCAGAGGCAATGGCATGGTTCGAGGAGGATTCAGGAATAATATCTGAGAGAGGGTATGTCATAGCTAATGCAAAGGAGAAGATAATATCAACACTTATAGGAACAGTAGCATCCATAATATCTTATTCTGCAGATTATCCAAAGAACACATTCATAATGACTCTTGCAAGGTGTCCGAATGGACGCCAGACAAAGATCTCTTTGCGCCAGACTCCTTATTCACAGTTTGATTTGAGTAATGTGATATCTGAGATCGTTAATGAAGGCGTTTCTGGAGGACATAGGATGGCTGCTGGTGCATTGATACCTGTCTCCGAGGAATCCCAGGTCATAGAGCAGGCCAAGCGCGTGTTTGAAAAGTATTCTCTGGAAGAAAGCCTATAGATTTAAATAGTAACTATTACTCCCAGTCTATGAGGAGAGGTGTTTTTTATTCTTCAGTAGGGTCTTATTGTATCCACTGAAGAATAGAAAATAATATAAACAAAAGGACTATTAGATTTTCAATATTAATTTATAAAAGGTGTGCTTATGAAATGGTATCAAGAACTTGGATTCAAGAACAATCCTCTGGAAAGTAATCCTCTTAAGAGCAATGAAGAACCTTATGGGTATGAGGAAGAGGTCGAAAAGCTTCTCTATCATGTTGAAGCTGGCAATGCAGTCCTGATAGAAGGGCCTGAAGGCTCAGGAAAGACACTACTTCTTGGACAGGTGATAAATGGTTTCGGAGGAAAAGGCAAGATAATATATCTTGACGGAAACAAGGTGAATCGAAGGATTGATATCTCAAACCTTCTTATCGGTAACCAGGGTTTTTTCAGAAGATTCCTTAAGCAGCGGCCAAAAGGCATGATACTGCTTCTTGATAATGCTGTCGCTTTGCCAAGGAAAAGCTATGAATTGCTGCAATACTATTTTGATCAGGATTATATCAAATCAATCGTTATAACAACGACAGATCACAAGAAGCTGGAGCTTCCAGGAAGCCTTAAGGACAGGGTAGGTAAGCGGATCTTCAAGACCAGATCACTATCCATGGATGAGGCAGTAGAGCTTGTGCTTGACAGGCTGAACCAGGACCTGATCTCAAAGGATAACTTGGAAAAGCTGTTCATCCTTTCAGACAAGAACATGAAGAAGTTTCTTGTAAACTGCGAGACTGTGCTCAAGTACATGGTGGACAATGATCTTGAAGAGATTGATTTCAAGACAATAAGCAAGGTTGCCGGAAATGATAAGGGAGATGAAGATGAAGAAGATGTCTTTATCTGTACAGAATGCGGTGAGGAGCTTGTCAAAGTAGGTGAGCATTATAGATGCAAGAACTGCGACATGTATTGTCCTGTCTGTGGAGTGCTTATTGAGGAAGAAGATTATGAATGCCCAAACTGTGGTGTACAGTTTGAAGATGAAGAGGATGAGTAAAATGTGGTACGAAGAATACGATTTTATCTCAAATCCATTTACCATAAAGCCACAGGATAGTTCCGAAGATTTCTTCGGGCAAAAGACTCTTGTCAAGAAGGTAGTAAACCATGTCAAGAAAGGCGAGGTCTGTGTTGTAAGAGGTAAGTATGGTACTGGGAAGACAACTATACTGAAAGGCATAATCGATATGTACAAGGGCAAGCGCAAGGTTGCTTACTATAATGCTTATACTTCTGAGAGAAGTATTGATTACGAGGACATCCTTGTCCAGGGCGGAAGCAGAATGTCGACTTTTTTTGGATTGAAGAGCAAGGGTATGATCCTGCTTCTTGATGAGGCCCATAACCTGATGAAAGGAGATTTCGAGAAACTTGCCAATTATTACCTTGATGGTTATTTCAAGTCTGTAATCCTTGTGACAAGCAAAGTAGATTTCACTTTTCCAAGCATTGTAAAGGATCTTGTCAGTGACAGGGACTATGAGCTGGAGAAAATGGGTGAAGAGGATGCTTTCAAGATGGTTGAGAGCAGGCTTGAAGGTGTTGAGCTTCTTGATAAGAAGACTGTCAAGGAGATTCTCAAGAAAAGTGAGTCACCAAGGGATTTTCTCATGCGATGTGAGGATGCTTGTCGTTCAGCTGTTGAACGTGGTTCTGAAAAGGTAGAAGAAAAGGATATTCCTGCCTGAACTGAACGAAACATTTAAAAATCCTTTTTTTTCTCTTACTATATAATGCCGAAAAAATGTATTCTATGTGGGGAACCTGCACTTTATTGTGTGAAGGGTACGTCTGACTATTATTGCGAGGAGTGTGCAAAAGAGAATTTTGCAGATATTGCCTTGCTGGTAAGAGTTGAGGATATTGCCCGCAGACTTAAAGAGCGCTTAGATGAGATCAAGGTGGATGAAGACGGCCAGGTAATTGTGGATAAGGACTAGACTTCTTTTTCAAGCTCCCGTAAGGGTATTGAAAGCTTTCCTGGAACAAACCGTATTGCTCCTGCCCATGATTTATACTTGAAATGCGCTGTTCTTACTTCTTCTCCTACAAGAAGGTCTGAATTATGGAGCTTTACCGGGAAATCGCTTTTCTTTTGTTTTGCGGCAATGAAGGCGTAGTATCTACCTCCTCCTCGAGAGAAGCGGATTGCTGCAAGGATATATTCTTCTTTTCTTCCTATGATCCTTGTCTTTACTGATAGATAGCTTGACATCTCAGGCATGATAGCCTCAAACATAGGGTCAAGGATAGTGTCCTTTTCCTGGGAGGTCTTTACCTCTGGCTCTTTTTTCAGGATATCCCTTATCTCTTTTTTTATCCTTGGTGTCTCGATGAATTCAAGAGATGGAACCTTCTTTATCAAAAAATATATTCCATAAGCTGCACCTGCAGCAAGAATCACGTACAATAAAGGATCTATTCCCGGGCTGATTATGGTTTTCACTTTCATAAATCTGCCTCGCAAAGTATTTAAACTTTTTGTGCTTATGGGTGTGTAGATATCCTTTCAATAATACGATTTCTAGCTAGCCATAACCATT
>CAYYOI010000067.1:0-6679 GCA_964473285.1 uncultured Methanosarcinales archaeon
TTCTATTCATTTCGAACAACGAAGTTGTGAGTGTATATTAGCGTAGCACCAGCCCCTCCCCGTTTTTGTTTTTTTCTTTTGTTTTGATTGTCCCCCCTTCGACGTTTAGCCACTAAAAATTATTTCATTTAACATCTATTGGACGAAGTCCGATTGTTCGTTAAATCAAGGTAGATTTCTGTTTTGTTGAAAATACTCCAATTTTAAGTCCATCAAGGATATTAATTAGTGGTGTTGGAGAAGAATCATGTCGTATGAGATCCTGATTCAGAAGGTGTCTGAAGAGCTGAAATTACGAGGATATAGCCCAAAAACCAAGAAGAATTATGTGTATCATATCATACGGTTCTTCAAGTGGTTGCAAGGCAATTCGTTAAAACCAAATGAGAAGAGTGTTAGAACGTATCTGCTGACATTGGACCTTGATGTGAGCACAGTACGGCAAATTCGTGCCTCACTGATATTTCTGTTTAGGACTATGGGATCTCATGTACATATGAAGAGCATACCAAACCCAAAACGTAAAAAGGCACTTCCAAATGTCCTTTCGAAAGAGGGAGTTCAGGCACTATTTGAAAGGATAAAAAACCCCAAGCACAGGTTGATGATAATGCTTCTATACAGCTCAGGATTGAGAGTCTCGGAGCTTGTCAACCTCAAAAGGACAGATATCAATGTCCATGATAGTACCGTACGCATCAGCCAAGGGAAAGAAAGATAGAGTTACGATACTATCACAGAAAGTGAAAGGTTTATTCTTGCCACATCTAATGCAAAATTTTCGGACACCATACCTCTTTGAAGGAAGGCAGGGAAAATACTCGATCAGGACAATCCAAAAGATCCTGGAAAATGCGTCAAATGAGAGGCATATAAACCCGCATATGCTGCGCCATTCCTTCGCGACCCATCTGCTGGAGAAAGGGACCGACATCAGATATATACAAAAGCTTCTTGGTCATTCCCAAATTGAGACCACTTCAATCTATACGCATGTTGCAAAAAAGGATTTTTTGAAGGTCAAGAGTCCATTGGATTGAAAGCCAATGCAATTTTCTGATTGTGGGTCACTTAGAGTTTTCTGAAAACAGTTTCTTGTATTCTGAGTAGCCTTCTTGTTGGAGGTGCTTTTTGGGGATAAAGTGAAGGGCGGCGGAGTTGATGCAATATCTTGTACCTGTGGCTTCCTTGAAAACATGGCCAAGATGAGAGGTTTTGGTATGCACCTCTGTCCTACCGGTCCACTCCCTTTTTGTCTTGATTGCATCTTCCTTTAGAGGCTTGGTGAAGGAGGGCCAGCCGGTGCCAGAGTCAAACTTATCCTGTGAGCTGAATAAAGGCTCACCTGTGAGAATGTCAACATAGATGCCTTCTTCCTTGTTATCCCAGTATTCGTTGCCAAAGGCAGGTTCTGTGGCTCCTTTATGAGTTACCCTGTACTGAAGGTCAGTCAGTGGTTTGCCGGAAAAGTCAGTACCATACTTCTTTGAAAAATAATTCTGGTGGTATTCCTCTGCTGGATAGAATGCTTGTGCGGGTAAAATTTGGGTTACAACATCACGGTTTTTTTTTGATTTTTCAGCAGCCTTTCTTTGTCTTTCATCCGCATAAAAGATTGCAGTGCGGTATTGGGGTCCGATGTCTGGGCCCAGTATGGGGTCTATGTGGTCCCAGAAGATTTGGAGCAATTCTTCATAACTTATCCTGTTTGGATCATAGATTACCTTTACTGCTTCAAAATGGCCTGTAACTCCACTGGAAACTTCTTCGTAAGTAGGATTAGTTGTATTGCCACCGGTGTAACCAGAGATTGCTTCAACTACACCTTCTTGTTGTTGAAAGGTTGCTTCCAGCCCCCAAAAACAGCCCCCGGCAAAGATTGCTTCTTCCATAGTACAGCCTCCTAGGAATACTGATGGTAGAACCTCATTATTGCATAGAATCTTTTGTACTATTTAAACATTGGTTATCTTCCTGTATATTACAAGAAGGGATACCAATCCTGCCATTATAAGAAAGATTATGAGGTAGACCATATAACCATTCTTCTCTTCACCTATATCCGCCCCTATTTTTTGAGCAACTGTCATGGTTGCGGTCTCATCCTCACAGCTGATATTTCTTAAGGTCTTTAAGACATCATAGGAAATGGTTATGGAATCATTGACTTCATCAAAGTTCCACACAATCAGTGGATCAGGATTTACCACCTCAAAATCAACCTCTCCAGGCTGGACATTCTGAATTATCTCGGTTAAGCACTTAGGGATCTCCTCATATACAGATACATTGCCCAGCTTCTTTCTTGGGGTTATGTTGATGAAGACACTGGTGGTATTGGTCTTGTTATCATATGTAATCACTTTCTTTACATCAATCACTTCACTGGTCTTATTGAACTGATCAAGAAGATGATCAAGATTGACCTCAGTAATATTCCCTGTTATGGTTGATTTTGGGTTCTGTGGCTCTTCTATGATATGGGGTTCTCCTATATTTCTAACCTGTTCAAGGGAGAGGACTTTGCCATCTTCAGTTGCTCTCATGTCGAGTTCCAGTGGATTTCGCAAGAGCACGTGTCTTCCTTTCTCCTTGTCATTGATTACATATGGCATCCTATCAAGAGGTATAGTATTTTGGATGATATAATGCAGTTGTGTCTCACCAGGAGGAATATACACAAAATTATCAGGTTGTTCAATGATTTTAATGCCATCCAACGGAAGATCGAGTACTGCAGTTACTGGCTGGTCAAGAGGGTTTGTTATAATGACTTCCAGCAGGTTATAGGAATCAGGGCCCATTATGCGGATATATGGGTTTATCTTTACATCAACCGGCGGTTCTGATCGGTCCTGAGATATAAGGGTAGCAGTGAAATCCATATTGGGGATATCAATCTCTTTACCATCTGCACTGTGATCTACTATCTTGTTGTTGAGAGTCTTGCTGTCATAGAGCTTAATGTGGGATACGTCAATTACACCAATCTGCTGGTATTTTATGTCAACCGGCATCCATCCATCAATGTAGACCTCTGCCCAGGAGTGAGGATTTGTGAGATTTTGTTCGTCATAAGCTAGTCCATATACGAAGCGGGAGGGAATCCCCATCTCACGGGTAAGAGAGAGAAACAAAGCTGTAAGGCCAAATGCATTACCATGTTCGGCCTGCAATACTTCGGTTGCTCTGGTTTTTCCCTTTTCACTCAGGTCGATATTATTCTCAATCCATTGGACTGTATTATACACAGATCGCATACGGGTTTTGCCTTTCAGTGACAGGGCAAGGTTCTGCAGCTTTTCAGAGGTATCGATAAAACCTGAATGATGTAAATTTTCAGAGGAGCCGGTGTCTTTTCCAATAATCTCCTCAATTGTTGCAGTGAATGACAGTGCATAGGTCTTGGTCCCACTCTTATCATGCCACCAGTAGATATAGGAGCCATTGGAATAGCTGATATCTGCGTCAGACGAGGGGTCTATTGATCTGATTTTCTGGTTTGAAGGAGGATCCCTGTCAAAATGAAGAGATGATCTCATGTTCGTTACCCCCGTGGTATCAAGGGTACCATTGAGTGATAGCTCCCAGGTCGCTTTTGTGCTTGCATGATCAAGATAGGCACAATGTGCTGTTGCAATAACTAATAGAAGCAATAACCACCTCATGGAGAGTTTTCAAGCCTGAGCCCTTATATATTTTTCGCAGTTTCAATCACGTGGTTCTTGAGAGCTTCAGGGTCAGTGAAAACATTTGAAAGGTTTTTTGTGAATTCCTCAATGGCCTCTTTGGTCAGAAGATCTGTCTTTGAAAGGTAGATAAGTATGTTCTTGTTCTCTTCTGCCAAGCGCTTGAAAAGCTTTTTCTGGTCCTTTAAGGAATAGCTTTCTGTGAGATCAAAGATATATATCAGGTCATGTGCGGCATATTTCATTGCAATGTATGCTTGTTTCTCAATCGCATTCATCTTGTTGAAACGGTCAAGGGTGCCGGGAGTGTCTATCACCTGTACAATACGTTTCTTCTCAAGGTAAATATAACCAATATTGATCCCTTTGGTGGTAAAACTGTAGTTGTTGATCTCAGGCCTTGCATCTGTTATCTTTGAGAGAAGGGTGGTCTTTCCGATGTTAGGGAAACCACAGATAGAGACAGTATAGAGGTCTGTCTTGATTGCGGGATATCTTCTCATGACCTTTCTTGCTTCATCAAGATAAGCAAGCTCATTTCTTATCTGTTTTATTACTGAGGAAATCCTGCCATAAAATTCTTTCCTGTAATCTCCTATGTTCTTGAAATGCTGGCAACGGTTGATCTTGCTCTCGTATTTTGATGTGAGTTTCTGGGACATGTTCTTTGCCCAGTTGACTGCTGCCAGGCTTTTCTTTAGCTGCTGGTATTCAAGTGTAGCACGAATCAGCTGTTCATAGAATGAAGGAAGATTATCAATACTAGGGAATACTGTAAGAATCTTGTCAAAGTGTTTCTGGAGATTTCCACCTATTGTCTGTATCCGTACGGATTCCACATGGCGTGATTTCTGAAGCTTTGTTGTGCATTTCTGCTGTTGTGCAAGCTCTGCGCGCTTTCTTGCTGCGTTGAAAGCCATGTCAAGGTAGGTATCTGGTGTTTCGATCTTTGCTAGGTCCTGGAAGTTCATATATAAAGAGAGACTTTCCTGCCTATTTATAGGTTGTGGTTGTGTAAAATAGTCTGTATCCTTGCCACACCTCCATTAAATATAAAAAGAAAGGCTCATTTGGGAGTTATGAGGTGTAATTATGGTAATACATGTGACAAATGAAAACTATGAAAAGGAAGTGAAGCAGTCTGATATTCCGGTGGTGATCGATTTTTGGGCTGAATGGTGCATGCCATGCAAGATGTTTGGCCCTATCTTTGAAGAAGCAGGGAAAGAGATGGAAGGAACTGTCAAGTTCGTAAAAATATCCACTGAAGATGCACCTGATATTGCACAGGAATTCAAGGTAATGAGCATACCTACTATCGTATTCATGAAAGACGGTAAAGAAGTGGACCGTGCAATGGGAATGATGGCAAAGGATGCTCTTCTGGAAAAAGTCAAATCACTCTAGAGTTAAGTTTATTTCCTTATTTTTTGGTTCTAACTGATAATAAGAGACACCTGCAAGGTCAAACATTCTTTTTGAGGCTCTTACTGAGTCGGTATCTGCATATTTATCACTAAGATAAACGACTTGTTTTATGCCAGACTGGATGATTACTTTAGCGCATTCATTGCAAGGGAAAAGGGCAACATAGATAGTACAATCCTTAAGGGCCTTTATGCTGTTCAATATGGCATTTGCTTCTGCATGGACTACATAAGGATATTTGGTATCAAGGGTCTCCCCATCGCGTGACCAGGGAAGCTCATCATCAGAACAACCTTTTGGAAATCCATTATATCCTACACCAACTATCTTCTTGTCTGGATTGACGATGCAGGCACCAACCTGGGTGGAAGGATCCTTGCTTCTCATAGCTGATAGCTTGGCAACACCCATAAAATACTCATCCCAACTGATATAATCATCTCTTTTCATCCAGAATAACCTCAACCTTATTATAGAAATCTTCAATAGAACCGTTATTGTCGATGCGATGATCTGACAAATCAATACATTTTGCAATGTTTTGCTTGTGCTCCTCATCTGACTGCATCTCCCGTTCTTCGTCTGCCTTGAACTTCTCGAAGCTGATCTGGTCGGTTTCAGATTGACGGGCAATAATACGATCGTAGCGGGTCTTCATCTCAGCATCAATTGCAAGAAGCATAAAATCTCCGTGTTCTTTGAGGGCCTTGACCTCACCCGGAGTACGTATACTTTCTATAACAGCATCTTTTCCTTTAGCCTGTTCGTAGATCTGTTCTACTATATAACTTGGAGAATGTTTCTGCCGCAGATCGTTTGCAACAGTCACCATGCTGTCACGATTTATGGGCATATCCCGTCGCTTTATCTCTTCAATGAGAAAGTCACGAACTGAGTAATGCGAGAATCCGTTCCGTTTAAGGTATTCAACGATTGTTGTCTTACCTGCCCCTAGTGTACCTGTAATCCCTATTATCATTTTAATTCATAAGAAATTTCACTGCAAAATATATCAGAGCAAACATGAAGAATATGAAAATCACATAACTCTGTATGTTCTGGTAAAATACCATGCGCTTGCAGTAATTATTGATGTTTTTTGATGTGCGCACGATATCAGCATTAGTTATAAGGCCGCTTAGAACTTCATCCTCAATAACAACCAAACGCTTTATATGATTGCTTTGCATGACACCCAATGCGTCACCAAATTCTATCTCTGGTGTTACTGTGATGATTGGAGAAGTCATAACATCTTTGACCTTGAGTTTTTTGGGGTCTTTCTTGCCATGAAGAACCTTTCCTATCAGGTCGCTTTTTGTAAGAATGCCTGTCGGCTTATCTCCCTGTGTTACTACAACACAACCAATCTTCTTCTCAGTGATAAAATCTATGATCTCTGTGAGTTTCTGCTCTTCAGAGGCAGTAACCACATCTACGTTCATGATCTCACGGATGCTGTTCATATATTTTATCAAAGATTATTGGTTTATAAAAGTTTCGAAGCGAAGGAGTTTTTCTAAAAAATAGTAGAATATATATATTAAAATGGCAGGATACCA
>CAYYOI010000068.1:0-6641 GCA_964473285.1 uncultured Methanosarcinales archaeon
AAAATGGTTATGGCTAGCTAGAAATCGTATTATTGAAAGGATATCTACACACCCAAGAAAACAAAACCTTTAAATAATTTATATTCTAGAATAAGCCTAACTCCAAGGTGATCCCTGCTGAACTGAGACTGTGGTATAAGAGGTAAGAAAAATGAGAACCACAATACTTATGAAAATGCTTGTAGTGATGCTCATTGTAAGCATCATCCCACTGGGCCTGTTGGGATATCTTGCACTTCAGGATGCACACGACATAGGAACGACTGCAGCAGATGATGCCCTGGAGCTTGGTCAGCAGAATCTGCAAGACACCAAAACAATGGGGTCTATGGCCGTAGAGGATAGCAACAGAGGCTTTGAGTGATCTTGCAGCTCAGCAGATACGCTTGCGGGTCGAATCCACAGCTAAGCAATTAGAGATTTATATCAGGGACAACCCTGAGATGACTGTTGAGGATTTACAGAATGACGCGTATTTTAGTGATCTGGCTGTGCAACCAGTCGGTAAGACAGGATACACTGCCATTACAGATGTAGATTCCCTTTACTGTCGATTCCATGCATCTCCAGAAGTTGCTAATCTGGATCTTCATAAATTAAGTGAGAAACTTCCAGGTTTCTGGAGTATCATGTCAAAGACTCAGGGAGGAGTCCCTGCAAAAGGATATTATGACTGGCAGGAAGATGATGGAACAATAAACCAAAAATACATGTATATTGCAATCGTAAATGCGACAACTGCAGATGGTGTCCAGTTCTCTGTTGCTGCAACCACGTATATAAATGAATTTACAAGTCCCATCAAGGAAACTGAACAGAAGATAAACAACGCGATCAATCAGACTGCGGCACTTATTCAGGGTGCTAATCAAGAGACCCGAGAGACGATTGCTCAAAGAACAGAAGGTATGAATACCCAGAACACGATATTCATTATCACTGGTTTGACGATACTCTTTGTTGTTCTGGTCTCATTCATGTTTGCCCGTGCTCTGACTCGACCGATTACTAAACTCAAAGAAGTAGCAGAGAAAGTCTCCAACGGTGATTTCAACGTTCGCATGCCTGATGTCAAATCCCGTGATGTGATTCTTAATCTGACCGCTGCAATGGAGTTGCTTGTAACAGGTTTCAATCATCTTAAATCTCAGGTAGCACTACTGACTGCACAACCTGCTGCAGGCCAGACTCAAAGGCCTCCTACACAGGGCCCGAAGGGGACTCAGATACCTAATCAAGGGGAGGGTCAAAAATGAGCAAGAAAGAGCAATGCAAGGCAATCATGGGGCGGCTCTTTGGAGAAGCTTCAGCAGCACAGGTTGACAATATGGCAGAAGAGAACTGTGTTGAGCAATGCAAGCGAAAGGTTACTGATTTCCTTGGTTCTTCCATTGCTGACAAGGAGTTTTCAGGGTTATGACTTGATGACTGATTCGGCCAGATTTGCCGTTTTTTCAAAATTTTTTTTCTCAGGGTTTTGTCGTGCGAATGCAACCAGCATACACTCGTGCAGACACTTGCCTGCCATCTCAACAATATCTGTAGCTTGGCCTTTTTTTCTGAGCAGGTGAAGGGCTTCCTGGCTGGTCAGTTCACCTGTTCCAAAACAGTAAGCGATCCATTCACGGAGCACACGTGAGACCAGTGCATAGGCCTCCTTATGCGCTCCTGTATCAAAGAGGTCCCGTGCCCTTTGAAGGTCGGCCCGGGGGTCTGGACTTTTCACCATAGGCATCACAGGTTGGGCTATTTTTTTTGGCCACCAACGGTAAAGCCCGTAGCCCAGTATATTGAGTAATGCAAGCATACCTACTGTCTTCCAGAACGGGTCATTCTCATAACTGACATCATAATTTGATCCCCATGACACAAAAAGGCCTATCAGGAACACAAATAAGATTGCATTTATAACTCCGATCACAAGTGCTTTTTTCATTGTCGCTTAAACAGATAATCAAATCCTACAACCATTGTATGCAGGAAGGATTCCCACAAATTCTTCTCATCAGGCAAGGAATAATACACCCTCTTGGTCTCATTCCCCTTACTGAACTCAACAAAAGAGTTGCCCTGGTTGATTTTTCTTTGCTCATACCCTTTATTCTCAAGCTTGTCAGAAAGTCTTTTATATTTTTTATCTTCCTCAAGCTGTTTTAGTATATACGCATCCTTGAATGTTGCATCAACGGTGAAATCCTTTGTTCTTGTAAGGTTACCTTCACCACTTATTGTCTTGGTATTTCCATGCATATCCTTGAATTCCTCGGTAAAAGAGTCTTCTTTTGCATCGAAAGACTGAGGTTTGAATCCCTCTGATTCCATCTCATGTTTTAGTTCCTGATAATTCTCATTTTTTGAAAGCTGCTCCTTCATCTTTTGCGAGTCTATAAGCTTTTCAAGAGTTCCATTTTTCATGCTTCCCCTGAGACTGGCCTCATGAGTCCCGTTATTCATCTTATACTCAAAATCACCGCTCTTATTCCCTCTAGGCTGCAATGACTTGTTACTTACCTCATATCCTTGCATTTCTTTTAGCCTGTCCTGAAGCTTGGTATTATTATCAAGCGCCTCTTGAAGTGATCTCTCCTGTTCCTTTCTCCTTTCCATGCTTTTTTGCAAGGCTTCTTTAGTGCTACGGGTCTCCTGTGTCATTGATTGCTGGCTTTCCTGGAGCTTCTTATTGATCTCATCCTGTTGTTGGTATTGTTTTTGCATATCTTCATACTGTTTTTCCTGGCTCTCTCGTTGTTCCTGTCTCTCCTGCATTGCTTCTTCTTTGGACATCTGATCCTTCATCTCTTCTTGTTGCTGCTGCTGTTGCTTCTTCTCTTCCTCATTGCATAAATCTATGCGGGTCATTGATCCGGCAACCCTTCCTTCTCCTGTGATTGAGATTGTTGTATTATCAGAAACAGATTCTACTATACCAAGTTCAGGGTTCTTGAATGTTATAGTTGCGGTTCCAAGCTCAAACTCTCCTTCATACGGAGCAGTGAAATTTGTATTTATCCTGTTTTTCTTAAGATCAAGCTCTCCCCCTGTATTTGGAGGTACTGAGAATTGCAGGCACTCAATCACAAATCCCTCCTCTCCTATTATATTCTCATCAGTAAGTGTCACAGTGATCTCTGAGTTGAACTTATTGTCTATCTCATATCTTACATTTATATCCTCACCAACCTCTGCAGGATTAACAACCTTTTCCATTGTAACCTGTGCAATTCCCAGCTGGCATATTAGTAAAAGTAAGATCCACCTCATGATATCACCTAAGGAGCATGAACCTCCCTGATTCAAGGTATAGCATGATTCCCATGATTATTATCCCAAGGGCTATGAACCAATCCTTTATGCTTGTATCCTCTTTTTCACGTTCAATCTCTTCAGATATTCTTTCGTAAATATTATCTAATGTCTGTTCATCAACAGCCTTGAAATAGTCTCCTCCTGTAGAATGAGCAATCTCTTGCAAAAGTTCCTCATCAAGTTCAGCATATTGTGGCCTTCCGAAAAAATCCCTGCCAATGACTGTCTTCCCTTCAGAACCCATACCTACAGTAAAGACCTGGATGTTGTTCTCCTTGGCATATGCGATTGCCTCATCCGGTTGGATTACTCCTTCATTATTGACTCCATCGCTGAGAAGTATGACTACTTTCTTCTTGTTCGGGATAGAAGTTACCATGTCAATTGCAAGCCCTAAACCATCACCTATTGCTGTCCTCCCGTCATTTGCCGATATGCTTGACAATTTATCAAGTGCCCTTTCCTGAATGGATGTAAGATAAGCTGCAGTAGTTGCTCCACTGTGAAATATTACAATACCTACCTTATCTTTTGGCTTCAGCTCTTTTACTAGCTTTTTTGCAGAGATCTTTGCAGCCTCCATCCGGTTAGGATCATAATCCTCTGCTTTCATCGATCCTGAAACATCAAGAGCAAGCACCAAATTGACCCCCTTTTTTGTCTGTTTTAGAGGGATGTGCGGGTCAGCAAGCGCAAAGAGCAGTGAAAGGACCAAAAGTCCCGCAAGGATTATCATGATATGCCTTCTCCATGATAGGCTCATCTTCTTTACTGCCTGGACATTGGAGAACTTAAGTGCTCTCTGATCCCTCCTTTGCATTGCTTGATAATACACATAAGCCATTATCGGCAAAGCCAAAAGTCCCCATAGATAGTGTGGATTGATGAATTCCATTATCGCCTCCTGAAAAACTTTCTGAGAGGTACCTCAAACCCTTCAGTTGTCATTGTGATAAGATCAACCTTGCTTTTTCGCATTGTCTTTTTTACCAGGTAATAATGCCTTCGGACATGCGCCTTGTATTCAGAGCGAAATTTTGGGTCACTCGTATCAATCATTACCCTTTCTCCGGTCTCATAATCCTCAATTTCTGCATAGCCCACATCAGGCATCTCAAGCTCATTTTTGTCCCGCATATGGATTGCTATAACATCATGCCTGTGCGCAAGCTGCCTCATATACCGCCCATAACCAGAATCAAAAAAGTCAGAGATTACAAAAACAATTGCACGTTTCTTTAGTATCCGTGAAAGATACATCAGGCCCTTTTTTATATTTGTTCCTTTGTTTTTTGGCTCATGCTCGATCATCTCTCTTATAAGCCTGAGTATATGCTTTCTGCCCTTTCGTGCAGGAACAAACTTCTCTATATCCTCACTGAACAGAAGTAGCCCGCAATTGTCATTGTTTCTCATTGCAGCAAACATTAGTGATGCCGCAAGATCAATGTTAGCATCATACTTGCTTCGATCGCTTCCGAAGAAAGAACTGCCAGAAACATCAAATATGATATAGACCGTAAGGTCCCGCTCTTCAATGAACTCCTTGATATACGGCTCATCCATTCTTGCGGTAACATTCCAGTCTATAGACCTGACATCATCCCCAAAAGAGTATTCACGCACATCAGAGAACTCTATTCCTCTTCCCTTGAAAACCGAGTGATAAGAGCCTTGTAACAGACCTTCAACAAGATGTTTGGTCCGTAGTTCTACTTTTTTTACTCGTTTGAGGACATTCATTTGTGATAAGGCAGATTCTTGTTTATTGCGAAAGCCCGGTAAAGCTGCTCCATGAACAGCAACCGGACAAGTTGATGGGGAAACGTCATCTTTGATAGGCACACCTTATGGTCTGCCCTCTCAAGCAAGGACTCATGAAATCCATATGAACCTCCTATGACAAATGTGGTCTTTTGGTCAAGCCCTTTGATGAATATAGCAAACTCCTCTGATATATATTCCTTTCCTGCTAAGTCCACAAGCACTACAGTCTCATCACTGATTAACTTAAGTGTCCTTTGCGCTTCTGTCTTTGGATCTCCCTCCTTGATCTCAACAACATCAAGCTTCATGAACCTTGAGATCCTTTTCTCATATTCTGAGAAACCCTCTTTAACATAATCATTTTTGAACTTTGTTACGACAAGTCTCATGGTACCTCTATTGTGTCAAGGATTCTTTTGATAAGGATGTCTGGAGTGATCTCTTCTGCTTCAGCCTCATAGGTTAGTATAATCCGGTGTCTTAGCACATCATAAGCAATAGCCTGTATATCTTCAGGTATCACGTATCCTCTTCCATTCAGGAGCGCATGAGCCTTTGCAGCTATGATCATCCATATCGAAGCCCTCGGTGAAGAACCATACTCTATAAGATCCTTTGCCTCTATTGCCTCTGGATTACGAGTTGCATCAATTATGTTTACAACATAATCCTCTATCTGTTCATCACAATAGATCTGCTTGGTGAATTTTTGTATGTCTGTGATCTCTTTTGGTGTAAGCTTCTTCTTGACAGAATAGGATAGACCCCCTGTCATCCGCTTGATTATCTCCTTTTCTTCCTCTTTTGTGGGATACTTTATGATAAGCTTGAACATGAACCTATCAACCTGTGCTTCAGGCAGTCTGTATGTCCCCTCTGTCTCTACAGGGTTTTGTGTTGCAAGCACCAAAAAAGGCCTATCCAGTTTGAACGTGTCTCCAGATATAGTCACCTGTCTCTCCTGCATTGCTTCAAGGAGCGCAGATTGCACTTTAGGAGGCGCCCGGTTTATCTCATCAGCAAGGATGAAATTTGCAAATATAGGTCCCTTCTTTGTCTGGAATGTGCCCTCCTTATGCTTGTAGATCTTTGTTCCTATGATATCTGCCGGAAGCAGGTCAGGAGTGAATTGGATTCGCCGGAAATTGGACTCCAGCGTATCAGCTAAAGTATGTATCATCAAGGTCTTTGCAAGCCCGGGCACTCCTTCCAATAAAACATTCCCATCTGAAATCAAAGAGATGATAAGTTTCTCTGTAATATCACGTTGCCCTACGATAACAGTCCCGATTTCATCCATGGCCTCATTGAGTTTCTTGGAATAATCCTGAGCCTTTTTTGTCAGTTTTTCTGTCTCCATTGTCATCCCCTTAGATGTGACCATCTAACATTTTTTAAATTTTATGAAACCCGCCTCAGTAAAAATGGTCCTGCAAAAATGCACTACTCCATGGGATCTTCATTGGCGGGCATCATTAGTAACCCCTAAAAGATTAAAAGCTTTTTGCAGCCTTGGAGTTTTTCTAAAAAATCTGCTTTAGGCTTCCAGCCTAAGGAAAGTTAGCAAA
>CAYYOI010000069.1:0-6576 GCA_964473285.1 uncultured Methanosarcinales archaeon
CTGTTGGTTTTTTCTATTAATTCAGGAGTAGTTAAAACTCATCGGAGATACTGGATGCCTTGTATAGTAAGATTTATAAGGTGGCTGCAGTTTTTCTTTGTTAATGTCTCGCAAGAAGCATCCATTGGCGACTAAGGTCAAGTATTATTATGAGGAGCATTATAAGAAATTACTTCTGATTCCCATGATCCTGCTTGTGCTTTCCTTAGGGCAGATAGGATACCAGTTTGCAACCACAGGTACGATATTCCATCAGGATGTTTCTTTGAAAGGTGGTGTAACACTTTCTGTACAGGCAGAAGACTTCGATCTTGATTCTATCAGAAACGCCCTTGATGATGAGGGGTATGATTATGATATACGGCAGGTAAAATCAGCGGGGCGGATTTCAGGATTCATAATTCAGGCAGATGTCCCTGTTGATGATACGGATAGTATAAATGCATTGCAGGCTAAGGTCGGAAATGTCCTGGGAATGGAACTTGATGATGATAATTCAAGCATTGAGACAGTGGGTTCCACTCTTGGTTCACAGTTCTTCTTTTCAACAATAAAAGCCATATTGATAGCATTCACATTCATGGGAATAGTAGTGTTTCTCTATTTCAGGACACTTGCTCCGAGTTTTGCAGTCATACTTGCAGCTTTCTCTGATATTGTTGTGACTCTTGCAATAATTAACCTGTTTGGTGTGAAGATCGGGACAGGTGGTATTGCTGCATTCCTTATGATGATAGGGTATTCGGTTGATACTGATATCCTCCTTTCAGTAAGAGTACTGAAGAACAAAGAGGGAAGCACAATGGATAAGGTGTATTCAGCCTTGAAGACAGGCCTTACCATGAATATAACCACTCTTGTTGCAGTATCCATAGCTTACCTGTTTTCTGGGGCCTTGGTAATACAACAAATCATGCTTATACTCTTTGTAGGACTACTGGTTGACATGATTAACACCTGGATTCAGAATGTTGGAATCCTTAGATGGTATCTAGAAAAAAGACCTCTGAAACGATGAAACTCAAAAAAATATTCACAAATATCCGTGTATTGATCCTGCTAGTCTTTTTAGTACTTGCAGTTGTGGCAATTTATCCTAATTTTACGGCAGAGGGTGTTGCTATAAGGAATGTAAAGGTAAACACTTCTGCAGCAGAGGCGGGGATTGAGAGCCCTAACCCAAATTCTCCTCCAATGACAAGAGAAAGGGTCATTGCAATAAATAACCAGCCTATAAAGGATCTAGCAGATTATTACGAGATAGTAAGTGACCTCAGGCCAAACCTGACAATTACTTTGCAGACAAATGATGATGTTTATACTCTTACAACAAGGGAGAAATTCGAAACAATCACTTTGAATGAGACCACCACAAAGGTTGTGGAAGAGACGTATCAGGAAACAATAAACCAAACGCTTGTCAATAAGACCAGGAACAAGACTGTTGTTGTCAACAAGACCGAAAAGCGTAGTCTTGGGATGGAAGATTTGGGTCTTTCTGTATATGATGCACCAAATTCCAATATAAGGAAAGGGCTTGATCTTGAAGGAGGTACGAGGGTGGTGCTTAGTCCCGAAGAAAAGCTACCTGATGATACACTTGATTTGCTTGTTTCAAATCTGGAAAGAAGGCTTAATATCTATGGCCTGAGTGACCTTGTCGTGCGTAAGGCAGGTGATATATTCTCAGACCAGCAATACATCATAGTAGAGATTGCGGGAGCAAACGAGGAAGAGGTAAGGGAACTTCTTTCAAAACAGGGAAATTTTGAGGCAAAGATCGGGGGAAAGGTTGTTTTTGAGGGTGGTACAGGAGATATAACTTATGTATGCCGTTCTTCTGATTGTTCAGGGATTGATCCCAGCCAGCCATGCAGGCAGATTGATGATCAGGAGCACATGTGCCGCTTCAGGTTCAGTATTGCATTAAAGCCAGAAGCTGCTGAAAGGCAGGCAGCGGTCACAAGCAATCTTACAACCATAACAACTGATGAACAAGGCAATCTGCTTGCCAGGGAAGACCAGTACTTAAACGAGACACTAGATCTTTTCCTGGATGGGCAAAAGGTCGATTCATTGAACATAGGTTCTGATCTTAAAGGAAGAGCTGTTACAGATATACAGATTTCAGGTTCAGGGGTAGGAACAACAGAACAACAGGCTTCTTTCACCGCGCTTGAGAACATGAAACAGATGCAGACGGTGCTTATCACTGGAAGCTTGCCGGTGGAACTTAATATCGAAAAGACAGAAAGCCTTTCACCTCAGTTAGGTGATGAGTTCATAAAGAGTGCATTCCTTATGGGGTTCCTTGCAATATTTGCTGTTGCTTTTGTGGTCTATCTGAGGTACAGGAAAATACAAGTGTTTGTGCCTATGGTAATCACCATGGTATCAGAAGTTGTACTTATCCTGGGAATGGCTTCTCTTATCGGATGGAACCTTGATCTTGCGGCTATTGCGGGTATCATAATCGCTGTGGGAACAGGAGTTGATGACCAGATTGTCATTACAGATGAGGTTCTCAGGGGCAAGAAGAAGCATATGAACTGGAAGACCAAGATAAAGAATGCTTTTTTCATAATTATGGCAGCATTCTTCACTACATTTGTTGCAATGATACCTCTGGTATTTGCAGGAGCCGGAATCCTGAAAGGTTTTGCAATCACAACAATGCTTGGAATCAGTTTCGGGGTATTTGTTACAAGGCCTGCTTTTGCAGCTATCATGGAACAGTTGTTAAGTGAATAAAATGTATGTTCTTTCGCTTGGAGGGTCACTAGTTGTTCCTGACGGCGTGGATATTTCTTTTCTTAATGAATTGCAGGATATAATCCTTTCTTCCAGGGAGAAATTCGTGGTAATATGCGGAGGTGGCAAACTTGCACGCACTTACCAGGGATATGGTAAATCTCTTGGTCTGGGTCCAGAGGATCTTGATTGGGTGGGAATAAGGGCAACCCAACTGAATGCTGAGCTAGTGAGAGGAATGCTTGGCGCTGAGAGGATAAAAGATTTTACTAAGCCTGTGAATGCGCAGATTTCTGTTGGTGCGGGAACTGAACCCGGCTGTTCTACTGACATGAGGGCTGTGCAGGCTGCAGCGTTTGGGGGCAAATGTATCAATCTTTCAAATATTGATTATGTATATGATAAGGATCCGCGTATAAGTCCGGATGCGAAGCGGTTTGAAACTCTTAGCTGGAATGAATATCGTGATCTGATTGATAAGAAATGGTCTCCTGGCATGAATGTGCCTTTTGATCCTGTTGCTGCAGAAGAGGCAGAGAAAAATGGTTGTGCTGTTGTCTTCATCAATTCCCTGGATAAGTTAAGAAAGATTCTTGCAGGGGAGAAGGTTGAAGGAACCTATATTATCTGAACCTTGCATTCTTCCAGCTTCTCAAGACGTTTGAATTCTTCATCTATATCCTGCTGAATGTTCATTATCTCTTTTGGTTTGAGGCCTTTGAAGCGGCCCATTGTCTTGAGATAATCCTCAATGTGTTTTGCATTATTTGGTTTCTTTGTGAATTTAAGATAACCTTCTTCTATCTCATATAAGGGTGTTACCCTGGACTGGTAAGCTGATTTTGCAATCTCTATTGTCATGTCACTGAGATGCCTCCAACCTGTGGGGCATGGTGAATAGATCTGGACGTATGCGGGTCCTTTATGTTCAAGGCCTTTTTTTACTTTCTGGATGAAGTCCTGAGGGAATGCCAGGTTTGCGGTTGCAACATATGCACCGTGAGCAGCCATTATGAGAGGCATGTTCTTTTTCTTTTCCTGCTTTCCATGGATCTTGTGCCCGTGAGGAGTAGTTGTGGTTGCAGCGTAATGAGGGGTTGCTCCTGATCTTTGGATGCCTGTGTTCATGTATGCGCCATTGTCATAGCAAATGTAGCAGAAATCATGACCTCGTTCAGCTGCACCTGATAGTGCCTGGAACCCAATATCAAAGGTTCCGCCATCCCCTCCGATGATAAGGATATTTGTCTTTTTTTTCTGGTGCTTGATTGCCCGTTCAACTCCTGATGCTACAGAGGCTGCATTCTCGAATGCTGCATGAATCCAGGGAATCTTCCAGGATGTTTGTGGATAAGGCGTAGATACTACTTCCATGCAGCCAGTTGCCTGTATAACTATCGTGTTCTTTCCAGCGGCTTTAAGTGCATGCCGCATTGCAATTGCAGGCCCGCATCCTGCACATGCACGATGGCCTTGTGCAAAGAGTTCTTCTGTCGGGATTTTGTTTATTTCTTTCATTTTATACAACAAACAAGATTTTCAAGTGTTCTTATAGTGCATTTTTGCTGTCTTGCGAGGTTCTTTTTCCAGTACTGGTTCCATTTGTCATGCCCTGAGCCCCAAAAGTCAACCCGCAATGTCAATTTCTTGCCACATTCGCAGATTGTACTCTTGTAATGGCGGTTTGCGTCATGTTCTGAAATCCAGGGGCTTTCCCTTAGATCTTTTCCGCAATAGAGGCATTGCTCTCTTAAGTCTGTGCTTTTGAATATCGTATCCATTTACATCCACGTTACTGGTTGTTTCTTCTCAAAAGTGCAGTCCTTTATGTTTTGGGCAGTAATGTCTTTTCCTCCAAGACCTGCTATGTAACCGTTGATTATGATATCTGTATCGTATAATGTGCTCCTCAAGTCTGAGTATACAGCACCTTCATGGCCAAGGGAGATATTCTTTTCAATAACAACCATGCTTTTGAGGTTCTTTGTGGCTTTCTTGATCTCATCAGCAGGGAATGGCCTGTAAGTCCTGATCTTTAGCAGCCCTACCTTCTTGCCGCTTTCCCTGAGCTCATCAACAGCATCTCTTGTTGTTCCACACAGTGAACCCATGGTGACTATTGCATGCTCAGCATCACTCATCTTGTATTCTTCAATCAGGCCGTTGCCGTAGCTTCTCTTGAAATGGCGCTTGAAGTCCTTGTTCGCAGTGCGTATGACATTTAAGCTTTCAGTCATTGCATCCTGTTCCTGTTTCTTGAATGTCATGAAACTGTCAGGAAAGCCTACTGGTCCCATGGTAATGGGTTTTTTAGGGTCAAGCTTGTATGCAGGTGAGAATTTTGGAAGATATCTTCCAACTTCCCTTATCTGTGGTACCTCTACAGGCTCATAGACATGGGATAATGTAAAGCCGTCTATGCAGACCATCGCAGGAAGGAGTACTTTCTTGTTCTCTGCGATGCGGAAAGCCTGGATCATCGTGTCGAGTGCTTCCTGGGCGCTTTCAACATATATCTGGATCCAGCCGGTATCACGGGCAGACATGGAGTCCTGGTGATCGTTCCAGATGTTTATCGGAGCTGATAGGGCACGGTTGGCAACAGCCATGACCACAGGCAAGCGCATGCCTGATGTGATATGAAGTATCTCATGCATAAGGGCAAGTCCCTGGGAAGCTGTTGCGGTGAAAGTCCTTACGCCTGTTGCTGAAGAGCCTAGTGCAGCGCTTATGGCCGAGTGCTCGGATTCCACATGGATCATGTCTGAGGATAATTCACCGTCATTGATGAACTGGGCTATGTTTTCCACTATATGGGTCTGTGGTGTAATCGGATACATGGGTATTGTTGCAGGTTTACATAGCTTGACTGCCTGTGCTACTGCCATGCTTGTTTCCATTACTTTCTTCATTTTTCCTCTTTGATCATCTTTATAGCGTTGAACACGCATTCTTTGGCGCATATGCCGCATCCTTTGCAATATTTGAGATCGATCTCAAACTTCTCGTTGATTGCGTTATCCGGGCAGAACTGCCAGCAGATGCCGCACTTTGTGCATTTTGATTTGTCCTTGACAGGTTTCATGGCTCTCCAGCCGCCGGTCTTGTTTCGGGAGGAATTGCCAGGGTCGGTGATTACCGCACCTATCTTTGGTTCTGATCTTATGAATCTTTTCATTTTGTCATGTGATATACTTTTTCTACAGCTTTCTTGTTGAGTTCAGAAATGTGTTCTCCCTTGGTTTGTGCGAATTTTTCATGGATCGCTTTTTTGAGTGAGTTCAGGGAGACAATGCCTGTTGCTTTTGCGAATGCGCCTAAGATAGGTGTATTCACGATTGGCCTCTTGAATATGTCAAGGGCTATTGATGTAGCATCGATGGTCTTGATATTCTTTATCCTGAGATTAGGTTTCTTGTTGGAATTTATTATGATGAATCCGTCCTGCGACATGCCTTCTGTGACATCAACCACATCTACAAGTGAGGAATCAAGGACCAGCACGATATCCGGATGATATATCTGTGATCTTGTATTGATTTTCTTATCAGAAATCCTGACATAGGACTGGACTGGTGCTCCTGCCCGTTCAACTCCGAACATCGGAAAGGTCTGGCTTTCTTTCTTATCATAGAATGCTGCCATGGCAAGAATCTGTCCTGTGGTCACTGCGCCCTGGCCTCCTCGTCCATGGATTCGTATCTTATGCATATGTTCTAAGACGATTGTCTCTTTTTAAAAAGTTTTTTGTTTACTTCATAGTGAACGATATGGAGTTTTTCTAAAAAATAGTAGAATATATATATTAAAATGGCAGGATACCAT
>CAYYOI010000070.1:0-6559 GCA_964473285.1 uncultured Methanosarcinales archaeon
TACAGGTGTTTTCCTTTATATTTCTAACGATTCAGAGGATTTCTACGGACCCGGTTGAACTAAAGCAGCTATACCAATAATTATCCATGCACTTATCACAGCCGCATGGCGATACAAGTTCGACAGGAAAGATTTTCTGAGAGGACCAGAAAAGGTCATCTCAGGTGACCTAGACATAAGGGATTACACAGGCACCGACACCATAACTCACCAGACCTACCCTCTTTTTGAATCATTCTACGAAACACTTTTCAAGAACAATTATTTTCCAATAACCATCGAAAGCGATCATTCTGTTTCCACCCCCCTGCAACAACCGCCTGTGCAAAAGTCCACAGCCAGCTGCATAACATAAGATTAGACCGTAATCTAGATATGGGCATTGTATACAGGTGCATTGAAAACTGTGAAAAAGATAATTTTGATAAAGCAGGCTTTGGTTTTATCCTAACAAATCACCCGGAAATCAAAAACATCAACATTTGATCCCCGGTATCAAAAGACTGCGAAGGGCTTCGCTGGAAAGAGACACTTGAAGATTATGTTGCAAATTCAATGAGGCCCCACCAAAAGGTTGATTTCATAACAAGAAGAGAACAGATCAAGACCTTAAGACCAGTTTGTTCGTACATGAGTATTGACATGGACTGCTATCAGGATGTAAACGCAAGAGAACTTGGCTTCACACCCCTTGATGGCTGGATGACACCAGGTGACATGGAGGAATGCATCCACAGGATCAGACCTTACGGAATTGACATCTGCGAAATAACAGACATCCCAAAACACTAGGCAATAGAACACGCAAAGCTGACTCTTGACATGATCAATTCTTACGCTTCATTATCCTCTCAGCAAACTCAGTCAGGCTCTCTTTCATATCAGGAAGATTTTCCAGAGCAGAAAGTGCCTGCTTATACAGCTCATCAATCATATCCTCCGCATAAGCCTTCGCGCCTGAACTCTCTATGATACCTGCAAGCATTTCCCCTGTCTTCTCATCCATCTCTGTTCCAAGATGTTTCTCAAATGTTTCTGCATCTCCATGGTTCATGACATACCACACAAGCAAGGTATGCTTGCCTTCACGCAGATCACCAAACCTTGCCTTTCCTGTATGCAACTGAGGAAATATATCCAAGAGATCATCCTGTATCTGGAAAGCAATACCAAGCGGTTCAGCAAAAGCAGACAATGAATCCTTGACATCCGCATCAGCAAGCAATGCCCCGCATAATAGAGGTGCCTCGATTGAATAGACAGAGGTCTTCAGCCGATACATCTCAAGCACCCTCCCCTTATCAACAGGCTTTATTTTCTCATAATCTATTGCCTGCCCATAACACGTCTGCAAAAGCACATCAGTTATAAGCTGGGATACAGCCAGAGTCTTCTCAGCAGAAAAACCTGACCTCAGCAATGCCTTGTAAGCAATAAAGATAAGGGTATCTCCTGCAAGCATCCCCATGTGAACCCCATTCTCATGAAAGTCATTATAATACTCATGTACCGTAGGCTTTCCACGACGCAATCTGCTCTCATCCATAATATCATCATGCACCAAAAGATACGCATGAACCATCTCAAGCACTGCTGCAACATTTAGCATGGAATCTTCATCCTTTCCTCCAAGCTCCTTATATGAAAGCATGGCTAGCTGAGGCCTTATCCTCTTCCCGCCCCTTAAGCAGAACTCCCTGATGACATCAACCATGCGGACAACGCTTGGATCCTTCACATCAATACCAGAGAATATCTTCCTTATCCGGTCTTCAATCATATCCTGCATAAATACTCAGCCTTTTTTATAATTACCTGAAAATACGAGGCTTATGATCAAGCTTCCTTTCAATGAACCTTGCCGCATTCTCCCACCCCTTGCCATAGAAATCAGGAAACATCTCAACCATTTCAGCCCTTACTCGCCCCTCACGCAGATCTATGATACTTTCTTCACCAGTACCCACAAATGTCACAGGAACCTCCAGCTCATCCTCTATCCAGTCAATATAACTCCTAGATTTCCCTGAAAGCGAACCAATATCAACCTTACCATAATCTTCATAATTGACATAATCAATAAAAGTCAACGCAAGCTGAGAAGGCCTGTTCACCATAACCGCCCGTTTCAATTCATCAATATTCTGCTCAAAAACCCTTCTTAACCGCCCGGTAACTGTCGTATATTCGGATGGCACATGGGAATAACCGCTTCTTCTTGCAATCTCTTCCCAGGAAATCTCCTCTGATTCAGTAGGTCCGCTATTGCCTGCTACACGTATAGGATATGTACGAAGCACACCGATTGTTCCTGTATGATAGTCAGGAGGGATTCCTGCATCAGAAAGAAGTGATGAAGCTGTTACATCCCTGCTTGTGACATAAGGATAGGTTCCATGATTCAGTGACAATCCAAACCCCTGGGTACCCTCTATAAGGATATTATGGCCAAGTGATATCTGCCTGTGAATCATCTCCACCGTGTCCCCGCAATAAAGATAAAGCTCAGGATCCTCTATTGCATAGGAATCAAACAATCGCCCCTCTCTCATAAGTTTTGCAACCTGCGCACTGCCCACACCCTCGCCTGTTGAGGATATAAGCCTTGATAGCTCCTGTTCCTTCTCCCTGTGCTCATCCCTGATGACCATCGCGTGATTATCTACCATAACCCTGTCTGGGTACAACTCATACCTTACCAATTCCTCGACAAGAACATCCAGATTTATCAGACTGTTTGACGCAATATACAAAAGGTTATTCAGCCCGCAAGGCAGCTGCCTGTTCACTAACCTTTCCCCGTCCTTATAGAAAGTATGTCCTGCCTGCGGACCCCCGGAGCGAACCATCGCATTGTACTCGCAAGAGAGATAAGAAGCTATCTTTCCCTTTCCTTCCGAACCCCATTGCAAACCCACAAGACAATCGACCATGATATCATGAATTGATGAATGTATTTAAATTTTAACGAAATGTTTAAATAACCAGGGATACGAAAAAAAATCATGCCTTCATTCTTTTGTCTCCCGTCGGAATACAGCAGCTACAAGGATGCATCCTTTGCAATACTTCCCGTCCCTTTCGAAGGGACTGTGACTTACAAGAAAGGCACAAAAGAAGGCCCAAGAAAGATTAAGGAAGCAAGCTATGAGGTTGAGCTGTATGATGAAGAGCTTGATTCAGAACCCTTTGAGCACAAGATAACCACCCTACCACAGATAAAAGAGAATACTGCAGAGCAGGTTATAGAAAGTGTAAAGGATACTGTCATAACACTTTTGCAGGATAAGAAATTTCCAATAATCCTTGGTGGTGAGCATACCATCACACTGGGTGAAGCAAAAGCCCTCAAGAGATTCTATCCTCAACTTTCAGTTCTTCAGATAGATGCCCATACAGACCTTCGGAATGATTTCGAAGGTGAGAAACTGAATCACGCAACAGTCATGAGAAGGATATCTGAGCTTGATATCCCCCTTGTCCAGGTAGGCATAAGAAGCATGGCCCATGAAGAGAAGACAATCCTCAAAGATATCCATACCCACATCATCCACAGCAGAAACATCAAAGGAAACTGGATCAAAGAAGCAATAGAGCATCTCACAGGCCATGTACTCATAACAATTGATGTTGATGGTCTTGACCCCTCCATAATGCCCTCTACAGGAACACCTGAACCAGGCGGCCTTGATTGGTACCAGGTAACAGACCTCATAAGAGAAGTCTGCCAAAAAAAGAATGTCGTCGGTTGTGACATTGTGGAATTATCCCCCATAAAAGGGATACACGCACCAGACTACCTGTGTGCCAGGCTTCTTTACAAGATAATAGGATATAAAACCCAAACTAATTTATAACCCACTAGATTTTTAACAATCATGCTTTACCTTGCGCCGATGGCTGGAATCAACTGCCCTGCATTCAGGAGGCTTTGCCGCTATTACGGCGCAGATGTGACCTACACCCAGATGCTCGATGCAGACAAGATTGCACAAGACCCTAATTTCTATGACCGTTACCTTGACATCCATCCTGACGAGCGCCCGGTCATAATACAACTCATAGGCTCAAAAGAGACATTAAAGATCGCCTCAGAAAAAGTAAGCCTTTATGCTGACGGCATCGACATCAACATGGGTTGCATAGAAAAGCCAATGCTTGGAAAACAAGCAGGCTGCTTTCTCATGAAACATCCTGAGCAGATAAAGAAAGTTTTATCCTACATCCACACAGACAAGCCAATAAGCGCAAAGATCAGGGCAGGATGGGACTCAGTCAACTCCCTTGAAGTAGCACAGATACTAGAAGAGCTAGGCATTAAGACAATAGCAATCCATCCCAGGACAAAAATACAGGCATACAAGAACAAAGCTGACTGGGGAATCACTCAACAGCTGGTCCAAAAGACAAGCTGCACCATCATAGGCAGCGGAGATATCACAGAAAAGAACGCACAACAAAAGCAGAAGATAACCCAACATCTCATGATAGGACGTGGTGCAATAGGAAACCCTATAATTTTCCAGCGCATAAAGAGAAACAGCCAGGCCCCTATCTCAATCAAGGAAAAGAAAGAACAATTCTCAAGATTCCTGTCGTTTTACAGGGAACAAAAAAGAAAAAGCTATTCAGAGATAAAGCAACACGCTGCCTGGTTCTTCAAGAACATACAAAGATCAAAAGATATACGCCAGAATATTCTCGACTCCAAGAATCAAAAAGAGCTGGAAGCATGCATCAGAAAGATCTAGAAGAAGACCTCCAAAAAGTCCTTGAAGACCCGGATCCACCCCAGATGCCAGGATCTATAAAGATAATAGGGTCTGTTGTAATAGCCCTGACACTAATTCTAATGGTCATCCCTTACTATGCGATACACAGCGAACCTGCACCAGACATGGATTTTTCAGTTGACATCCAGGCAAGCCCCAAGGAACCGCTTCAAACCATCCCTGATGCTATGAATCAACCCACCACAAAAGAGATAAGGTCTCTTGCGATACAGATAACACAACAAGCCTGCAGCCACGGTTCTACCTGCCATGCAAAAGCATTGTTCTACTTTGTCCGTGACAATATAGGCTATATCTCCGATCCACCATACGAGTACATACAGCACCCCCACATGACCATGCAAGGCGCAGGAGACTGTGAGGATCAGGCAATACTCCTTCATCATTTATACAGGGGAATTGGTATAGAATCACATATTGTTACAGTCCCAGGCCATGCCTACGTGAGAATTCATATGCCAAACGCCCCAACCAGGTATCATACTGTGAACCTGGATCCAACCTGCAGACAATGTGATTTTGGAGAAATTCCCTCCAGTTATAGCAGAGAAACAGTTTATTGACGGTATATCCTTATCATGAGCACTGTCTGCGCAAGCAGTGCAAGTATTATTATGAACATCATTTCTATTATTGCAAGGTTCATGAAATTAACATCCTTGCCTATAGAAGTGACATAAAATGATATGGCCGCAAAGCCAAATATTATCATAAAATAAATGATTACCTGCTCTAGCAGGTAAGATTCAACTCTTTTTTTAAAAATAAAAATCACCCCTTATGGATAAAGGTATAGCCTTTCTTCTGAGATAACTTCTGGAGTTACGAACTCAGTAAGTGTTGGTGTCCCAATCTTTGGAATGAAGTTTATTCTTACTTCCTCATCCTCAGTGACTTCCTTTGGTGCTTCAAAGTAAACCTTCACAACATCTCCACGCTGTAGGTTTCCGGTCACATTGTTCGGACCAACTTGCAGATATTCCACAGTGAAAACTCCTTCACCATAGTCTTGTGGCCTGATGGTTGCACTTTGTACACTATCTGAAGCGTTACATTCTGCAGTGACTTGTCGGATAACATCATTTGTTGTCATGTCCGCAGAAGTGAATTCTCCTCCGCTACAGGCACCAAGTACAATATCTGTACCATTTGAAAGATTCATAACAAGATCTGCACCTGCCTGTCCTCCGGATACCATATCAGCTGAACCATCAAGGTCATAATCATTGTTCAAAGACTCAAATTCAGTACCATTATAATCTACTGAATCTTCGCTCCAGCTCATATAGCCGTCAGGTCCCCATTCTGTGGAAGTACCGCCATATTGCATTGAAACAGTCCTGTCATAAGTATTCATTGTCAAGAGCACTTGGCTAAGCTTTATTGGTTCTGAACCAGGAGCAAGTTTCAGGATCTCAGTAAAGTGCCTGAGTGTTCCTTGTGAACCGTCTGTTGCTGATACCTCTACTACACGAACGTTGGTTGCGATCTGGCTTTTTGCCTGGTCACCTGTTGTAAGCGCTTTTTCTTGCAAGGACCCTGATGTCTGTATCAAAACTCCTGCCGCAATAGCTGCAACTAACAACAGTGATATAAATATGATCAACGTTCCAATTCCCATTTCTCCTTTTTTCTGAAACATGTATTCACCTCAAACCCTATTTGGTTATAGTATACTTTTTAGTAGACTCCTATTTAAATGTTTCGATTAAATCGAGTTTTTCTAAAAAATCTGCTTTAGGCTTCCAGCCTAAGGAAAGTTAGCA
>CAYYOI010000071.1:0-6382 GCA_964473285.1 uncultured Methanosarcinales archaeon
TCATACCCATAAACAACAAATCATATTATAAAATTTTATTGCTAACCTGCTTAGCATCTTTTATAACCAGAATGAAAACAGACGATCTTATGAAAAGAAGCAAACAAGTCACTAAAGGGCAAGACCAAATGGCACACTAACAGCATCTTATAAAAGGAAGCTGTTTGTAATTGCAACAAAGAAACTAAAAATTTAAAAAGATTATAACCACCAAATAATATATGGATATAGAACGTAAAGTACTAAAAGAAGCTAAAGACCTTGAGACAAGAGAAAAGCACCTTGAGCACATAGTAGGCAAGCACCTCTTTACTAGCAGTTTTGCAAAATTCTTCAAAGCAGGACTCAAGAAAAACAAGCAAAGATTCCTCAAAGGAGTGACCTCAGCCTTGATTATTCTCATGACTGCCCAATCAGCACTTGCAATAAGCAAAGACACCCACAACAAGTGAAGGATCTTTACTACTAGACAAAAAACAATACAATCTCAGATAAGGAATTGACCTCAAAAACACAGGATATCCTACAAAGACTTGACAAGGAAGTTAAAAAAGACATAAATAACAAGGATTTCCTCCAGACCCGAAAGCTCCTTGGAACCTACAAAAAAGTAGCCATGTACATTGGAGACAAAGACATGCAAAACCAGATTGAAGAAATGATCCAGCATGTTCACCACTCTTTCGTTATGCATATGGATCTCCAGAGACCAGGTGTATATAGTGATAAGAAAAACTCCATATTCATAATAAGTAAGACCCGTACGCCTGCAGGAAACTCCTACTTTGAAAGGATTGAGAGAAAAAGTAACATAAGGTTTGAAGCCTTAAGAAGAATAAAAGCATTCTGTGACAAACAAGGACTTTTAATGGGCAACTCAGCTAATCTTGGCCACAATGTGATACTAAGATCAGATCAGGATAATGGAAAAGTAAAGTTCCTGTTTGAAGTTCGTTCAATAGAAAGCAAAGGCCAAGATCTTACAGAGGAGATAATCCATATGGCCCCAAAGGTGCCTATTCAGTAGATTCAAATTCCTCCAACAAACTATCATCATCCATTCCCATCGAGAAACTGAACCAATCCAGGTTCTTCTTCTTGATGAATTCTATGAAAGCATCCTGCTTTTTCCGATCCCACTCCTTAAAGAGATATGCAGTCTTGCACAAATACTTGACATCACAATGTCCCTCACGTAAATCTTCACCACACACCTCTGGATGCAAAGGACACATGACCTGTGTCTCTTCCTCATTCGCAAATATCACATTACGGCAGACCCCGCTGGAACGAATGCAATCTGCCCTATCACGAAAAGAAATAAGATCATGATGTTTAAACTCCCGTGTATTCTCTCTTATCGATTCAATAACTTCTTTACGGTTGCAATAATCACGGCCACAACACCCCATGCAGATAAGATCTCCAATAACACAAACATTAGATATTGTCCTCATGATCCCTCCTTGAGTTTGCGCACCCTTTCTCTAAGCTCTATTGCCCGCTCAAAATCAAGTCTTCCAGCAGCGTCCTGCATCTCGCTTTCAAGCTCTATTATGAGATTAGGGATATCCTTCTTTGGTATATGCTTGGTATCCTTGATCTCAACACTTTTTGCCTTGATAGGTTTCTGGATTGTCTGAGGAGTAATCTTATGCTTATGGTTATGCTCCATCTGCACTTCACGACGACGGTCTGTCTCATCAATCGCCTGTTTCATGGATCTTGTCATTCTATCCCCATACATTATGACCTTTGACTCTACATTACGTGCAGCACGACCTATGATCTGGATCAGGCTTCTATAATCCCGCAAAAAACCTTCCTTATCAGCATCAAGGATTCCGATAAGACCTACCTCCGGAAGATCAAGACCTTCCCGCAAGAGATTGATTCCTACAAGCACATCAAAACTTCCCAGTCTAAGCTCCCTGATTATCTCACTTCGCTCAAGAGTATCAATCTCAGAATGAAGATAACGTGTCTTCACATTCTTCTCAGCCAAGAAATCAGTAAGCTCTTCTGCAAGCTTCTTTGTGAGTGTCGTGAGAAGCACCCTGTAACCTTTTTCAACAGTTTTCCTTATTTCCTCCAGTACATCAGGAATCTGCCCCTCTGTCTTTCGCACCTCCACAGGCGGATCAATAAGACCTGTAGGACGAATCAACTGCTCAACAATACGTGAATGCTTGCGCTCATAATCCCCCGGAGTTGCAGAAACAAATACAAGCCTCTTCATCCATTTCTCGAACTCATGGAACTGCAAAGGCCTATTATCAAAAGCACTTGGCAAGCGAAAGCCATAGTCAACCAGAGCCTTCTTCCTGGAATAATCACCTTTATACATGCCATGTAATTGAGGTATCGTCTGATGGCTCTCATCAATGAACATCAGGAAATCATCAGGAAAATAATCAAGCAATGTATAAGGCGCCTCCCCTGGCTTCCGGAAATCAAAATGCCTCGAATAATTCTCAATGCCCTTGCAATACCCTGTCTCTTCTATCATTTCAATATCATACAATGTCCTTTGCCTCAGCCGATGCGCCTCGATCATCCCAAGCTTTGGCAATTGCTCTTCAAGTTCAGCCCTGATGGATGCAATAGCGCTCTGTTTCTCATCCTCTGGGATCACGAAATGTCGCGCTGGAAATACATAGAAATACTTCATGGCCTCCTGCACAGAAAGCGTCGCCTTATCAAGTTCCCTGATAGCATCAACTTCATCTCCAAAAAGCTCAATACGTATTATATTATTGAAATATGCAGGAATCAGATCAATAGTATCCCCTTTAACCCTGAACCGTCCAGGCATGAGCTCAGTATCATTACGCTCATACTGGATATTTACAAGCTTTGCAATCAGATCCCGTCGATCGATTTTTTGTCCAACAGACAACTCAAATCCCAGGTCCCGGTAGTTTTCAGGATTTCCCAGTCCATAGATACAGGAGACAGAACTCACCACAATAGTATCTGTTCTTGAAAGGATAGAAGCTGTTGCAGAAAGACGCATCTGCTCAATCTTTGGGTTTATCTGAGCATCCTTCTCGATATACTGGTCCTTTTGCGGGATATATGACTCTGGCTGGTAATAATCATAATATGATACAAAATACTCTACCCTGTTTTCAGGGAAGAATTCCTTGAACTCATTATAAAGTTGTGCGGCAAGCGTCTTGTTATGAGCAATCACCAGGGTAGGTTTGTTAAGCTTTGCAATCACATTCGCCATCGTAAAAGTCTTCCCCGACCCAGTAACACCAAGCAATGTCTGGAACTGCTTTGGCTCAACCAGTTTCCTTATTGCCGCAGGCTGGCTTCCCTGGGGCTTGAAAGACGACTTAAGCGAGAACATCCTATCCATGAATCGTTTCTCCATTAAATGCTTTTCTAATAACAACCCAAAACTATTACTACCTCAAAGTTTATAAATTAAAATCGGCCCCTTTAATATATGTCATTAGACCAAGACATTGACAATGCCAAAAAAGACCCTAAGCTTTTAAGATGGCTCAAGATAAAGGCTGGCACAAAGAAAGCAAAGAATATCTTTATGACAGGACTTATGGGTACTCTTCTATACACCTGCTTTAATACCATAGATCCAAACCAAATAGTTGAATATGAGCATAAACATACAACTGAGGGAACTGCACCAGTATATTACACAAAAGCAACTCTCGAAATAGAGAAATTAGATATCAGGAATGAAAAGGTTAAAGAGCTCATCTCCTCCATCCCTAACAGACAAAGCAATCTTCGATATTCCCTTGAAAGAAGAATAACTTATGACGAGACAACAATCCAGGAATCACCTGACAAAGACCACATCTTGTTCTCAGTCAACCACAAAAGACTAAGAAAACTCTGTGAAAGTATTGGACTAGAAGTACCTGATAATGAGCATAAGGGAAGAAAAGGGGTCTACCAGATTTCGAGGTCAGGTGAACTGGAACTCATACTGGATCAGCACATAAACATCGGAAGAATGTTCTTTTATAGTAAAGATGGAGATTATGTTGTATTCAGCGACAATGCAAAAAGGATGAGAAAGATTGATCTTGAGACAAGAGAAGAATCTTCAGCCACAAGTCACGATTACAGTACCTCATTATATTTTCTTCTTGGTCTTGCAGCCTATTCTTTATACAGAAAAAACGATAAGCCTTTCTCATGGATTAAAGAGAATCCTGAACCCTTATTCTATTCAATGCTTGCTACAATAGGAATCAATTACACCCTTAACACGATTAACAACATAAATATGGGATTTCCTCTCCAGACCATTAACGCAGAATATTCCTTACCTTTTCTTGCCACATTCCTCTTTGTTGACTTCTTTTACAGGCAGAGAAATCTTAATCTTGACTATAAACCATTTGGAGGTCTTGCGTATCAGTTAAAAACATCACCTAAATCAAGAATTGAACACCTGGACTATATGAGTAATAAAAAACCGGTCTATTTCATTGAATACGCAGAGCAACATATAAAAGATGGAAATATAAATCGGGCTCTCGACTGGCTGGAGAAGGGATTAGCCTGGAAGATGAACGATGAATCAAGTATCATACGCGGAGGTTTCATAAACCACTTATTCATACCCCTATATAAGCTTTTGAATGGGGCTTGCAGCCATATAGCTGAAGATGGTGATCAATGGACTATCCAGAAGGCCTATTTTGATCTGGACAAAAGAAGGTATGCTGCAGCTCTTAGCAATATCCAAACCTATACCAAGACTGCTCTCAAAGACAGCCTCTCCGCAAAATGCCTTCACGCGTTATTCATTGAAGGATTCAGAAAAAACCTTAATGATTCTGCAGACCTATATGAAGCAATCAAACTAAAGGACTACCTCACAAAAGAGCTTGGGAAAGGCACCCTTGAATCCCTGCTTGAAAGAAAATCACAGGATATTTGGCTTGACTTCCTCAATAACCTTGAAACAGTCAAGCTGAGATCACTTAGTACAACATCCAACACAGTACAGACTATTTCAGATAATGAATTTTTGTCATCCAGGCTTATCCTGAAAAGCAACCCAGACAAGAGCCTGCTGAAAAGAACCTATGAGCATACGAGGTATGTTGCAGAGAAATTCAGCGATGACCCTGAAATAGAAATCGAAGAAATACTGACATTTTTTGAGAACGAAGGCACCCTTATTGCAAGCGTTTCTAAAGGAGATACACTCTATGATCATATACTGAAGGGAAAAGGATTTAGCAGCCTCTTAACGACACTCCGAGGCCTTGCCAGGTATCATGCATTTATTGGACCAACAGAACCCCTCCGGGATTATGTCAAGGGAATCAGCTCATGCAAGGATCAATTATCCAAAACTCTTTTCCAGGAAGTGACTGAAGCCTATGAGAAATTGCTCTTTTTATATGATTCAGTTCCAAATGCCTGCTCAAAAGATTGCCACCCAAAAAATGTCATTGTCTCAGACACTATTACATTTATTGATTTTGAAAGGCCTTATGAAGTGACAGTTGCAAGGGACTTGACAAAGCTCCTGGAACTATATCCATATTCAGTCTTCTCGCCAGAAGATAAGAATAATTTTCTCAAAGAGTACTTGATGGAATATAATCTGCATACTCATCAGATTGATCCAGATGCACTGCAGGCAGCCTATAACTTCTGCACAGCAGACCTATTCCTATCAATAGCTGGCTATTTGAGCGCAAGTTCAAACCAGCAAATCACCTTAACACTAGGAAGAAATGTAGAGCATGCATTAAAAAACCTTGCCCACTCATTACCAGGACACAAACCTGAAATAGAACTCCTCAATGAAAGTATAAGATACATCAAATAATTTATAAAAAATTAGCATTCCATATATTACATGAACCCTATAATGATTAGGAATAGTGTGATATCGCATTATACCACAAGACCGGCATTCCTTTCTGACAAGATAGAACAGGAACTAATTGACCTCATAAATCATGATAAGCTAAACGACTTTTACGATAAAGCATCAAAGCTCATCAATAACACACGAGACATAGCAAATCTCTATATCTATCTCTTCGACAAAGTAAAACAAAACAAGCAATTCATAAACCAGGTATGTTGGCGCATGTTCAACCTGAGCTCCCTAGGATGGCTAAGACTACATGACCCCCAGATCATCCGTTTCTGCAAGAAACTCGCAACGGATAAGAACCTGCAACAAGAACTAAAAGAGATAAAGACAGTAAGATGGTTCGACGAATACTATCAATATGTAATTCTGGAACAAAAGATTTGCAATAATCAGGATATTGAAAAAAGCATAAAAGAATACTACCAATACCTTGAAACCCTTCTGAAGGAGTTTTTCTAAAAAATAGTAGAATATATATATTAAAATGGCAGGATACCA
>CAYYOI010000072.1:0-6076 GCA_964473285.1 uncultured Methanosarcinales archaeon
AGACAGATATCCTAATTTATAATATATATATTCTACTATTTATTCGAAAAACTCGGTTCAGACGAAACAAATAAATACTTCGTAAAAATCGCTTGATTCATGATACAATTCCAAAAGAATAGCAACTACATAATTGCAGCAGTCTTTGCATTCTTAGCATATTATCTTGTAACAAAAGGTCTTGCCATTACTGAAGCAATCATTATATCCTCAGCAATTGGTGTATTCCTGATACTTATCAATTCAAACATGCTATTTAAGGAGTTTGACAAGAAAAGACTGCACAAGCACTACAAGAAGAGCATGAAATCCCACTATTTTGAACTTCTCAACACTAGCTTTGGTATTCTTCTTTTCGTCATCGCGTATTATCTTTATGCCCATTCAAGCATCTTGTCAAACCTGTTGGTATTGATTGGCGTCTCCTTCCTTTTTGGAGTGCCATATTACATAAACTATAAGAAAAAACAATTGCTGAATAAGAAAGGGGACCTTGTCAGATCCTCTATATTGGCTTACTATTTCATACTTCCACTTATGGCCTCATGGTACATAATACTTATACTATTTGAAGCAGAACTATATTCTCTCTTTTTGATTGTATTAATCTATCTTGCAGTCTCCATTACTGCAGGTTATATCAAGCTCAGGATATATGGTTGACTCTGTTGATGATAAAAATAATAAGCTAAAAAAATCAAAAAACCCCTTCAAGTTTTGGGACAACCTGTTTCTTTCTGCTCATGACTCCGTCAAGCCAGACTGTACCCTCCTTTGGTTCAACACCAAATGCTTTCTTTATGATCGATTCATCATCTGAGACATAAAGGAGTTCAGAGCCTTCTTTCATTATGTCAGTCAAAAGCAAGAGAATACTATGCCGATCACCTTTCATTTCCCTTAATTTTGCATACAACTCCTCTTTGACTGAGTCAAGTAAAGAAAGGTCAACAACTTCAATTTGTCCTATCCCCACCTTGTTATCATTCATATCAAAGTCCTTGTAATCACGGTTGATAAGTTCTTCAGGAGTTGAATCCTCGATTGCAGATTTGACCTTGAACATCTCAAGTCCCAATTCCTTTGAATCAGCTACTCCTGCAAGGTCCGCAAGTGTCTCAGCAGCGATCCTGTCAAGATCAGTGCAAGTTGCTGACTTGAAGATGACTGTATCTGAAAGTATTGCACAAAGCATTATGCCAGACATCTTATCATCAAGCGGCACATTCATGAAATCATACATCGCCTTTATTATTGTGCAAGTGCACCCAACAGGCCAAACCCACATCTCTAGGGGTTCCTTTGTTGTCAAATCACCCAGCTTGTGATGGTCAACTATCCCTTTGATAGTTCCCTTTGAAATGTTTTCCAGGCTCTGGCTCATATCACTGTGATCAACAAGATAGATGTCCTTTTCTTTTGCATCAGTAAGTGTTTCAGGTATAGGTACTCCAAATTTCTCCAGCACGAATTTTGTCTCAGGGGTAATCTCTCCCTGCACTGCCGGTGTCGCGTCATACCCTAATTTTGTCTTCAGGTCTGCAAGCGCGATTGCTGCGCATACTGAATCAGTATCCGGATTCTTGTGTCCTATAATATACATCTTATCGCCTCTCAATAAATTTTCTTAGAATCCTCTCAACCTGTCTTATTGACTCGATTGAGACATGCTCATCATCCTGGTGGAAGCTTCCGTCACCATCTGCACCCCATATGATGCCTTCCATCCCCTTGCTTGAAAGAAAACGGGCGTCAGAAGCGCCATGTGCGACTGCCAGTTCCGCTCCTGACAACTCGACCAGTTCCTTTGTCATTCCTTTGCTTGTGCCATAAAACATAGGTTCAATGGCTATTAATTCAAGAGTGCCTTTTATCTTTTCTCTTATCTCTTCAAGTACATTTTCGATATCATCATTTTCGGTATATCTTATATCAAGCAAAGCCTCAGCATGATTTGGTATCTTGTTGAATGAATCTCCGCCTTGTATTGTTCCTATGTTCAATGTCTTGTGCCAATGATCTTCTTTATCATCAGTAAAAAAACCCTTGATAATCTCAAGATCTTTCATTAGGCCTTCTATTGCATTGACTCCTGTCCATGGTCTTGATCCATGTCCGCTTTTTCCACTGAAGGAAACCTTTGCACGGCAGACACCTTTTGATTTGGTTATTATATGTTTCATATCTCCGCCGTCAAGAGCTATTGCAAATATTGGTAAGACACCTTCAAGCGCTTTTTTCGCACCATTCTTTCCACCTATTTCCTCATCACCTGTAATAAGTATCCCTACTTTATCTGGAAATTCTTCCATCAGCTTAAGAGATATTGCAACTGCATATTTATCATCAAGGCTTCCTCTACCGTAAATCTTTCCATCCTTTTCTACAGCTTCGAATAATTTGTCATCTGCATCGACCACGTCTATATGAGACATCAGAAGGACAGCAGCATTTTTAGGTATGCATCTTATGCTGATTACTCCATCATGTTCCAGCCTTTCAGGTTCATTTCCAGTCTCCCTTACTATATCCTCGATAAAATCAGCACATCGTGCTATCTCATCAGGATTCTTTTGCATTGTTTTGTATAGCATAAGTTTCTTAGTGGTATCGATTGTATCCATAAAAATTATGATAAAAGGCATCCTTAAAAATGTATCGCACTAACTTTTTGTATCAATTAACACCCTAGTATACGAAATATTACTAAAAAAGATTTATAGTAACATAATATTTATAAAAATTAATACCCTATGAAAAATTTATGAAAAGAACGAAAAAAAGAACTGAATTCCAGAAAGTCCAGGGGGTAAAGAAGGTAATTCGGTGCATCAGTTGTGGTGAAAAGATTACTGTGCAGAATTTCAATCAACTGAAATGTGCAAAATGTGGATACAGGGGATCCAATAAAGAATCCGCTTAATTTTTTCTGGATGGTAAACAGTACATTGTTATAGCTTTTGCTATATTAACTTTTGTTATATCAATAATCTGACATTGTTCTCTTAATTTACCTTTTCTCTAACTTATCTATTTAACTCCACCTAACTCTATGATTCCTCCAAGAATCTCAATCCTCTAAGAATCTCAAGATTGCTATAGTTAATTCTTTAAGGTTAATGATCATCAAAAGTTATAAGAAGCTAATATCAGCGATGAATAACCTTTCTGGTTTTACAGGCTATTGTATGACTAAAAAATTTGAAAGAGAAAAAAAATTATCTAAAAAGTCGGACAAGAAGTCCCAATATAACAAGGATAACAACAATATATCCAAGAACCAAAAGCCCAACATATATCTTGTCTGAGGTGGACATTCCACTTTCCACAGGTTCAGCAACAACATTTCCTGTTTGAGTGCCACCATTTGTAGTTCCTGTCTCATTCGGTGTTATTACCACGACATCCTGGTCATCATCTCCATTGCTATCTCCATTGTCGCCTCCATTGTCATCTCCGTTGCTATCTCCATTGTTTCCATTGGTATCGCATTCTTCCACACGCAGTGTCACTACATCTAGATCATCATTTTCATCATCTATATAGTTATCACGATCAAAATAGGTGTAAGCTGCAATGGAATAGCTTCCGCTTCTTATGTCATCTGGAAGGTCAATCCTGATCCTCTCTTCCCAGTCATCACCCTCATCAAGGTCGATGTATAGCTTTTCATATTCAAAATCAAGAGGACCATTCTTTGCAGCAAATACTACCTCGTCTGAATCATCAGAACCTAAATTTTCAATCCGTGCATTCAGATAAGTCCATTCACGTTGACATAGGTCAAGAGAACTGTCTTCAAGACTCAGCTCACGAATCTCTATCATTTCATCAAGCTTTTCAATCTCAAAGTCTATCTCCCAGTATTCACCCTGCATAGCGCCATTTTCGTCTTCTCCATATAGCCTTATCTCGATTGTGTAGTCATCTTCTTCAGTATCTCTGTCAATGGTGAAGGTATAACTTTCGCTTCTCTCATCACCCTGATCAATGTCTCCGATGTCCACATCTTCATCTTCATCAAGCTCATCCTGATCGACAAAAATGTTGAACTCAACATCTTCAAACTCAAGGTCTGTACTGGAACTATACTTGTTTTCAGCATTTAGGGCAATCTCCACCTCTGCTCCAGGGCTTATCTCTTCAACTTCATCACGGTTGTCATAATCGTCACAATCACCATCGATGCAGATCTCAAGCTCTTCAATCTCAAGCCGGTTTTCAGCCTCCATTATAACATCTGATTTTGTGGTCAGAATGCTTGGAGCAGATACGGCAAGCTCTCCTATGGTATTTTTCCGATCACGTGGGTTGCTCCTGTCCTTGAAAAAACAATCAAGGTCTTCCGGGATACGGGCCCTGAGATTGATAGTTACTGTTTGTCCTGGCTGGATCTCATTCAGCTGTATGCTATTATCCTGTTCAGTGACAGTTGGAAGGCTTCCTGTATCAACAACTCGGCTCACATAGCTGATATTATACTTTGAACCGCTTGGCCAGCTGATGTCAACATTATTTATACTTGACCCATCATTGTTGGTGATGGTGAATGTTGCATCATCATAGATGTCATAATCACTGTCATCATCGTCTAGTTCCGGATTGCTTCGCTCCTGGGAACTTCCTCCAAAACTTATATCACTTACTGCAATACCCTGATTTACATCAAATACTGTAATCTGGAAAGATTGAGTGTCTGATGAATCATCATCTGAGACAGTCACGTTCTGCGTATAGACTGTATCTTCACCAACAATTGGTGCAGTCCAGGTAAATGTTGCATGGGTTGCGTTTGTATCACTAAGTGACCCGATGCTTGAATCCTCAAGGCTCCAGGAAGTGCTTCCATTATCAGCCTGAGTGTTGGTTGTTATTGTGAAAGATAACTGATCTTCCTCATTCACGCTCTTATCAGAGATAGAATCTAGTGTTGGTCCTTCAGGAAGGTTTGTGATTGTCACATCAAAAGCCTTATAATCTGTTGAATTGGTATCATTGACTGAGACATTGAATGTATAGGTCTCATCTGCTGATACAAGCCCGAAATCCCAGTCAAGCGTGAATCTACTTGAATTGATTCTTGTAAGGTTTACATCATGGTTCCCAAAACTGAGAGTTTCCGAGTCATTGATATAGAAAGTCGTTGTACCGTTGTCAGCATCTGTATCCAGATCAAATGTCTGTTGTAGCGTTTCTCCCTCTGTAACAGTTTTATTATCTATAGTAGGGAGGGTGGGCTGAGCTGCAACGATTGTGCATAAAAAAATCATTACTAGTCCCATTAATATAATTCGTTTCATAGTTAAACCCCCATTGTGAGATGTTATCACTAAAGAGTAAAATTAACTTTATAAAGTTTTCCCTGTTTTGTACGTATTTAGTTCCCCTGCAAATGAATCAAGTTAGCTAATACATTTCTATTCTGTAGTCTCCATGTTTGCATTACTGATAAACATACATTAATCCAATTTTTGCCAACTTCTGTCCTATAACATCCCATCCTTTTTCTGTGCATAACAATTCTTCTTAATCCCTGCTCAGCAAGATTATTTTGGAAAGGCACTCCTGGATAATTCCATGCATTAAACCAATCATCTCCTCCATTTTCTGTTAACTTAGCTAATTTCCTTCCCCACTTTTGTGTTTTTAGACAACCCACTATATCATTTAATTGGAATTTGAAATATTTTTTGGCCTTGTTTTCAGGAACATCTTGTGTATATCCCTTTAATTCATTATATAGTTTTTTAATCCGTCTATGAAATACTTCAGCATCCTTGTACTTTTTCGTTAGGTCTTCAAACTCCCTTATTAAATGAGTCCAGCAACGTTGACGTAGTGGTATATCATCATAGCCCTTGTATCCATCAGTTATACATACGCCACCATAATTACTTAGTAGTTTATTCGCAATCCATTTGCCTCGACTGAGTTCAGCATTAAGGAGAGCAATACCATTTGTAAATATACCCCCCGCTTGTCCTTTTTGCCCATCTTTACGTAAACCTGTTTCATCGACAGTTAATATAGGGTGATTCATTTATTTCTTTTTCAAGCAATTCGCGTATGGGTTGCA
>CAYYOI010000073.1:0-5827 GCA_964473285.1 uncultured Methanosarcinales archaeon
GGTATCCTGCCATTTTAATATATATATTCTACTATTTTTTAGAAAAACTCGGTTTCTCGACAATATTTATAATTCTTGCATTTTTCAGGTGCTGGATAATACATCTTTTTGTGAGGCTTTTCAGAGGGGAGTATGGATATTCTGAAACCTACAAGGCACTTGTTTATGGGCGGGCTCCGGAGTATATATCTGCACCTCTTGTGTTTGTCATGTTTATTCTTGCATTGAAGGGCATGTATCTATGGATAATCCTTCCGGGATTGTTGGTTGCTGGTCTTTCCTTGTACCAGATTATACTCAGATCCAGGGCATTGGCAAGCCTTCAGGGGATCAGTAAGGGCAAGGCTTTCCTGAGCATATATGTCCTTGGTTTTATCGTGCAGTTACTGGTGTTGGTAGTAATCGAGTTTTTCTTGGTATTACTTTTTTTTCTGTTCCGTTCAATCTGATGATTGGTGGTTAATATGGTGCAAGAAATCTCTTGAGATTTAGTTTGGGTGTTGTGAAATGAGCCTTTTAGTGATGATACTTGTGATTATTATCTGTATTTTTTTCATAGCGGTCTGCATGTTATCTTGGAGAGATAGTTTTATATTGTCTGTACTGAAGAGCTGTGTGTTATTTGAGTATTTCTGTTAATATTAGTAATTTAATATTTCACTTTATGGCTTGATTAGTGACTAAACAACTCCCTGAAGGCTTTATTACCTTTTTCTACTGTCTTTTGATAATTTTTTATTTTGAAATATGGGGCTTTGGAGTCCAACCTTTCAAGAATCTTTTCTGTAGCAGTTAGGTCAGTTAAGGTAGTATTCTGTATCTTTTGAAGAAACTCTGTAAATTCAGAAGGATCAAGTTCTTTAAGCCGATAAGTTATGTAGCTTTGGGTGCGTAGTATAATCTCTGTTATATCTTCTTTGTTGATTAGACCCAGAAGTATCTTGTTGAGTTTGATTGCAAGTTCTTTTTTGGTTGTATTGATTATCTGGTCTTGCATATGAGTGATGAATGCATAGGAAGATATATATATCTGTTTTTTGTAACCAAGTGGTAAGGATAGTAGTGAAAAAAATAGTCTCCTGTAGATCCTTTATTAAACATTGTTGCTTGTAAAGAGTATCCTCCATGTATATTTAAAAGAATTTCGTGATATAAGCATTAAAATCAAGAGGGTTTCACATCAGCTCAAACCACCGATAAATTAATATAGAAATATTTGTAGATAAGTTGTATGGTTAATGAGGATAATATGGATGATATGGATGATGCACTTGTTTATGATTCAAGTGAAATCACAATAATGGATAAACAATTGGAATGCACCTTTTGTGGAAACAAGAGATTCTATGAGGTAGATGTTAAGTTGAACACAACATCAACCACTTTCTTTAGTGGTGTCTGAAGTTTACTTGCACAGGGTGCTAAAGCTTACGTGTGCTCAAAATGGGAAAAAAGCAAGAATTTGTTGAGTGAATCTTCTGGAGACTTTTTTTGTATCCAAAGATGAATCTTTAGAAGAAAGGAATTCCAGATTTTCTGAGAAGCACAGGCTTTTTCCTGTTCTAGCATCTTATCTTTAAATGAATCTCATATCACTGTAATTGCTGTCTAGTTCTTTTCATCTCAGAAAGCTTTATATTATAGTGGAGATAAAGCCAGACAATGAAGAATATTATCCTTATATTGTTGTTCTCTTTGGTCATGGTCTCTTGTGATTATTCAGAGGCAGATATAAAGAAAGAGATTGAGGAAGCTAATTATTGCGATACAAAAGATGATTGTGTTGATGTTGGGGGGAAGTGCCCTTTTGGCTGTTATGTGTATGTCAACGAGGGTGAGGCAGAAAGGATAAGAGGTCTTGTTGATTCTTATGAATCTGATTGTGTTTATGGGTGCATGGCTTGCCTTGATGTTGAATGCAGGGATAACAGATGCGAGCCCATCTGCAAATAATTGTTGGTTTTGATTAATGGGCTGAGTGCATTTACTTCTATTTGTCACGAGGTAGGGGTTAATTCTCGGAAGGTCTATAAACCAGATCCCATTTTTCAAAATTATGGCAAACAAGAAGACCACAGCTATTGATCTCATTTCATGCCAATTACTCCAGCACAGGCCTAAAGTTTATCTTTACATAATGGATGACATATCTATACAACTTGACCATAATCCATCTCTCCATGAGAATTATTCTTCTCTCCAGGTAAGACCAGAAGATGAGGATATTTCAATCAGCGTCCCTTTATCATTACTATGGCAAGCATGTTACTTTGGACAGCCCCTCTCCCAGATGCTTCTCAAGCAGAACACCCAAAAGCAAGCATCTATCCTGGAGGGTTTATGCAATTAACCTGTCAGAAAACATTCAGGTAAGTACACACGATTGCTTGATAAAAGCCATAGAAAAAGATGAGAAGAACCTGGATTATAAATTTCAGACCAGACTCAAAAAAATGCTTGCATTTACAAGAAAAGAAGCCCAGAAAAGAATCGAGGACCATACATCCCTCAATTTATCTTGGTCAATCCTCAAGGTTACATCAGGCCTGATGGATAAAAATATTGCCCACAACCGTCAAGAGCTTTCAAAGAACGGATATAAAAGTCTTTCAGACCAACTAAAAACAACAGAAATATTCTATGGCAACCTCTCCTTTATTGGAGAACAGAGGGCAAAACGCCACCAAGCTCTTCTTGATACCCTGTACGATGAATTCAAATCAGCAAGAAAGATAAATAAAGATTATACCCCCCAACAATTCCTGGAAAGGCTCTATTTCTCATGAGTCATGATGCAGGCTCTCATGCATTTGATACCATTCTCTTCACAGTAAGCAACTGCTTCCTGGCTCTCGCTTCCCGGCTGCATCCAGACCTCTTTTATTCCAAGAGCTTTTACATCTTCTAAGACTTTTTCAGTGACTTTTGGTGGCACAACAAAAATCACCCTGTCAACGCCATCAGGTATAGAAGCAAGATCTGGATAAACATCCAGGCCCATCAGGTTTCCTCCCTTAGGGTTTACAGGAACCACGTCTTCACCTGAGTCCAGAAGGTGCTTCACCACTTTGTAACCATACTTAGATGCATTTGTTGTTGCTCCTACTACTGCTGATATCATAAGATATAATAGACAGTTCTCATATAAAAAAGTTAGAGTTTATACACCTGATCCAAACCCCTTAAAGTACTCTGCCTGTGACTGATCACAACCATGGTCTTTCCAGTCTCCAATAATTGTTTCATGATCCTCTTTTCAGTCCTAAGATCCAATGCTGAAGTTGCTTCGTCAAGAATAAGCACTGGAGCTTCCTTATACAAGGCTCTGGCAAGACTGACCCGCTGCATCTCTCCTCCACTCAGTTTGTATCCTTTCTCACCAACCATCGTCTCAAGGCCTCTAGGCAAACTTTCCACAACCTCCTCCAGTTGCGCCATACGTACGACTTCTTTCAGCCTACCTGACCCAACTCCCATTGTGATGTTTTCCCGCAAGCTTTGATTGAACAACTCGCACTGTTGTGCAGCAACAGTAAAAAGCCTGGTCAGGCTCTGCCTCTTGATTGAGTTAAGTTCCATGCCATTCAATATTATCTTTCCCTTATCAGGTAGATAAAAGCGAAGCAGCAACTTGATGATTGTTGACTTACCAGTGCCTGACTTCCCCGTTATACCTATACGTTCTCCCGCAGAAATCCTGAGGGAAAATCCATCAAGAACCTTTCTTTCCCTGTAAGAGAAATGCACATCATTCATCTCCATATACCTGAATTCACCTGCAGTCCGGGTCCCATCAGCATCCTCACGCAGACCAAACAAAGTCATGAACCTGCCCACCGCAGATTTCACCTTGATGAAATCATTTGATTTATTGGTCAATTCTTCAAGTGCGCTACGTAACCTGCCAAAATACGAGGTATATGTGTAGATCAACCCGACTGTCAAAACCCCTTGCAAAACATTGTAGCCCAAAAGGAAGATAAATGCCCCATATGCAAAGCCAGAAAACATCTTGATAGTCTTTGATTTCAACTGGCTAGCATCCCGGGTCTTCTCCCATATCTCATAATACTGTTGCTCATGATCCTTCGCATTTGATACATGGGTTTCTGAAACACCTAATGCCTTTATTGTCTGGACATTGCTTGCTGACTCATGCAATTTACCTGAGACAAACTCCCTGATCCTGTTCAGCTGATCCTGCCAGTAATCCAGCCGCTTGTTGAAATAATACTCGCCAGAAAGATAGATTACTGCAAAAACTAAGGCATACAGGACAAACTGCCATGATGTGAACGCAAATATGACCAGTCCGAAAGTAAGGTTAGTGATGATTTGTATTCCAGCATTTGAAAAATCCTTGAACCCCTGGTATATACTCTCAGTTCCATGTGTAATTTTCTGGACTTTCGCACCTGTCTCATCATGATCAATCTGAGCCAGAAGCAGTTTTTGCAATGCCCTGACACGTGAGTCCTTACGTACCCTTGCCCCTATATTCTGCAGATGCTTTTTACTGAAAAACCTCAGCCATACCTGGAAGGCACTTAACCCTGCAATCAGAGAACTCAGCCATAAAAGACGCACTGCATTCATTGAGCCTCCAGAGAATCCATCGATTATTACACCCAAAAGATACGCAGTTATGAAAGGCGCAAGGTTAGCTAATGCCCTGACAAAAGTAAAAATAACAAACTCTCTCCTCTGGCCATTGAGAAGAGTCCAATTGTCCCGCAAATAATTACCCCATGTATACATATTCCTTATAACCACTAGAAAAGATATAAATAAAATGTCTCTGGAACCCATATTTGAAAAGATATATTAAAAAATATGAAAGTTTATATAAGGATCAAAAACATAGAATATAGTAAGATTAACTTCTAAGAATTTTACGGCTTTTTTACAATTAATCCGTAAGATTGCAGCATTATTCTTAATAATTAAATCAAGAAGTAAAAAATATGAAAAAATTAATTGACTCTCGAGATTCCCTTATTGATAAGATAGAATGCTACAGTCATAAGCCATGTTGCTAGTAATAATATCATGAGGTATGCCCTATACCCGCCAACAAAATCAGGTGTACATGGTGCTGGAATTGTCAAGTAGCTATCTGATCCCAAGTTGACGCATCCCTCTTCAATCACTCCCGAACAACATCCTATTGATGCAAAAATAAGGTAGAGTGAGACTATAGTAAGGATGTGGAATGCAAATAAAAACTTCCATGGCAGTTTGCCTGTTGTTTTCATTATATTATTATCAGAACTATCAAGAACAAAAAACTAAACATCAAAGTAAGGTTAGCAATCGAGTATACTGAAGCTGACGTGTATTTGTCAGCAAATATTACGAGAACCACCAATGCCAGACCTGTTGTAATAAATGTTCCTTCTTGAGAATATTTTTGATTCTATCCTGAAAACCTCTGCAATTGTTAATGCCAGCATTAAAAAGACAGTAAACGCAAATATGACAATTGTCTGTACGAGAAAGACCTTATTAAGGACATTATCTCCCGATACCAGACTACGAACAATACCCGCAAAAGAATTTATGCTGTTTGCCATCCCAAACAAAGCATAAAACAACCCCCCTTATTGGAACCTGCTGTCTTTTTGAGTATCTTAAAAGAAAAATACAATGTAAGAATTGCGCTAAGAACCATGCCAACGAATAATATCAGTAATGAAATTTCTCCTTGTAAAGCCATTTATCACATTACCTTTTAAGGTTTCTAAACAATTTCATATTTAAATCTTACTGAATTCTGGGTGTGTAGATATCCTTTCAACATTATGATTTCTAGCTGATCATAACCATT
>CAYYOI010000074.1:0-5823 GCA_964473285.1 uncultured Methanosarcinales archaeon
CTGTTGGTTTTTTCTATTAATTCAGGAGTAGTTAAAACTCATCGGAGATACTGAAGCCATATTCCACACATTTATATATCAAAAAAGTTATTGTTCTTGATATGGAATCCTTCGCATCAACACGCAGTACACGGCTCGAGCGCTCATTTGAGAAGCTCGAGAGCCTGAGACGAATCAACGGCGGGTACCTTGCATCCCCAAACCCAGGTAAACCTGATGGCACAGGCAGATACAACGTTTTCTGGCTTAGGGATATTATGTATGCAACCTATGCCAATGAATATCTCGGCAACTTCAATCACATGATAAAAAGCTTTGAACTTGTCATGACAATAATGCTGAAATACCGCCATAAGCTGCTGATAACCAAGATTCCAAAAGAACATGCCCTCCATGCCAGGTTCCATCCAAACACATTAGAAGAGCTCTCCAGAGAGTGGGGACACCATCAGCTTGATGTGATAGGCCTTTTCTTGTACAAGACTGGAGATCTTATCAAGAAAGGTCACCAGGTAATAAAGACAATGGAACAACGGGAGCTAATCCGCGATCTCATACAGTATGTCTTCACTTTCCGTTGGGAGACATATCCAGACTACGGCATGTGGGAAGAAGGCCCAGAGATCCATTCCTCATCCCTTGCTGCAATCCTTGCAGGCCTTACTATGTGGCATGACGAAGGATACTATAACTACAAGTACAAGGAACTGGTCAATCTATCAAAGATTGTGCCTGTTTCAGACAGGTACTTTGAGACAGGTGAAAAAGCCCTAAAAGAGCTTCTGCCAAGGGAATCTGGAACACGAGACACCGACATGGCCCAGTTATCCCTCATCTGGCCTTACAATATAATAGAGATCAGTATGCAGGACAAGATCCTTTCAGATATAGAGAACCAGTTGCTCCGGGAAAAAGGAGTCATAAGATACAAGGATGACTGGTACTTCAATTCCCAGGGCAAAGAAGCTGAATGGCCACTTGGTATTGCCTGGCTATCAATTGTCCACAATAAGCTTGCATCAAGAAAGCACAACCAGGAAAGCATAGATCATCTCAGGAAAAGCAAGTCCTACCTTGAAAGGCTTGACAATCTCATGGTTGATGGCTGCATTCCCGAGCTCTACACAGAAGGTAAGCCAAACGATAATTGCCCGCTTGCCTGGGCACACAGCTTCCACATAATAGCCCTGCAATCCTTCATAAATACAGTAGAGGAACTAAACGATCTGAATCTTGAAGGCATAACTTAATAAAGAACCCATCCGACCCTTAGACTATGGATCACCGCAGGATAATCCAGGACCACATACAAGAACTTACAGGAGAAACATTAGAACTAGAGATACCAGATCCTTCATTAGGCGACTTTGCCCTGCCTTGCTTTCCACTCGCAAGAAAATTGAAGAAGAATCCGGCAGAGATCGCTGAAAAGCTTGCAAAACAGGTCCAGCTTGGCGATGCCATAAGTAAGGTCGAAGTCAAAGGCCCATACCTCAACTTCTTCATCAACCAAAGAAAGCTCGCAGAACATATCCTTCCCATAAAGGAGGATTATGGAAAAAGCGAAGATACAGGTAAGGTGATCCTCTTAGAGTCCCCGAGCCCAAACACTAACAAGCCTCTTCATGTAGGTCACCTAAGAAACATCCTGCTTGGAGATTCCATGAAAAGGATTCTTGCTGCTGCAGGACATACCCCCTACATTGTGAACATGGTGAATGATCGTGGAGTGCATATATGCAAATCAATGCTTGCCTACAAGAAATGGGGGAATGACACCCCTGAAAGTACAGGAAAAAAACCAGACCATTTTGTAGGAGATTACTACGTTCTCTTCTCAAAGAACAAGACACCAGAGCTGGAAAAAGAAGCCCAGGATATGCTCGAGCAATGGGAAAAAGGAGATGAGGAAGTCATAGCACTCTGGAAAAAGATGAACAACTGGGTTCTCCAGGGCTTTGATCAGACATTTGAACGCCTTGATTTCAGGATAGACAAGAACTACTATGAAAGTGAGATCTATCACAAGGGAAAAGAGATAATCATTGAGAACATAGGAAAAGTGTTCCAGGAAGAGGAGGATGGTTCAGTAGTAATCGATCTTGAAGACAAGAATCTAGGAAAAAAGATAGTCCTCAGGGCAAACAAGACCGCTGTATACATGACCCAGGACATTTACCTTGCAAAACTGCGTCATGAGGACTTCAAATTTGACCATATGATCTACATCGTGGGAAACGAACAGAAATACCATTTCAATGTCCTCTTCGAGATATACCGACGGCTTGGTTATTCTTTTGCAGATGATTGCATCCATCTTGCTTATGGCATGATAGAGCTTCCTGAAGGCAAGATGAAATCCAGGGAAGGAACAGTGATTGACGCAGACGATCTGTTAGATGAAGTATATGATCTCACGCAAGAAGAGATAGACAGGCGTTACGAGGATCTTACACCTGAAGAACGCAATCTAAGAGCCAATGCCATCTCAGAAGCAGCAATACGGTTCTTTTTCCTCAAGTTCAACCCATTAAGAGATTTCGTATTCAAGCCAAGCGAGTCCATCTCTTTCGACGGAGAGACAGGGCCCTACATCCAATACACCCACGCTCGGCTCTGCTCAATACTTCGTAAAGGAGAAAAGCCGGCAGAGATCAACTGCAAGGCATTCAGGGAACAGGAGACAAAAGAGATCCTCAAGCTTATCAATGATTTTCCAGGGACAATAAAGGAGAGTGCAAGACGAAATGACCCATCTTTCATAGCCCGCTACCTGATTCGCCTCTCCCAGTTGACAAACGAGTTCTACCACAAGTACCCTGTATTAAAAGAAGAGGATGTCATTCGCGATGCAAGGCTGGAACTGATTGACGCGACACGCAGGGTGATAAAGGAAGGACTTGAACTTCTTGGCATCACAGCACTCGAGCGGATGTAAATGATATTTGAGATACTCTTACTGGTCATACTCATCACAGGATCAGCATTTTTTGCAGGAGTAGAAACAGCCTTTGTTTCGATGAGCAACTTCCGCCTCCACCACCTGATACAAAAAAAAGAGAAAAAAGCACGTCTGATCAAAAAGCTCAAAGATGATTACGACAGGCTGATAATAACCCTTCTGATTGGCAACAATTTTGTAAACATTGGCGCGAGTGCCCTTGCAACTGCGATATCCATAAATCTATTCGGATCAGCAGGAGTAGGTATTGCAACAGGAGTGATGACTTTCATAATACTAGTGTTCGGTGAGATAACCCCGAAAAATATCGCAATGGCACACAACGAGAAAATATGCCTCATGACAGCCCCTTTTGTCAACCTTCTTGTCAAGCTTTTTTATCCACTAAGTTTCATATTCCAGCACCTGACAAGATCTATAAGCGGGATTTTCCCAACACGCAAGCGTCCTGAGATAACAGAGGATGAGATAAAATCAGTAATCAACCTTGGAGAAGAGCTGGGAGAGGTTGAAGAGGACGAAAGGGAAATGATCTATAACATATTCAGGTTCTCTGATATGAAAGCAAAGGACATAATGGTTCCTTTCGATAAAGTATTCTATATCAATGAAGAAGACCCGGTATCAAAGATAATCCCCCGCGCAAACAGAAGAGGTTTCTCCAGGATACCTGTCTTCTCAAAAAAACACAATTCCCTGATAGGCATTCTCTATATCAAGGACATACTCAAGAATCTACTAACAGACCTTACGGTAAAGGAACTCATGCGGCCAGCCATATTTGCTCCGGAAAAGATCTTCCTTGATAACCTGCTTCGCATACTGCAAAAGAAGAAAGTTCATTTTGCGATACTGAAAAAAGATGATGGATCTATTGCAGGCATACTTACCCTGGAGGATATCCTTGAGGAGATAGTCGGAGAGATATACGACGAGACAGACATCGACAAGACCCACATCCGCAAGGTGGATGAGAACAATTACATCATCGATGGCAATACCACAATCTATGACCTAAACATGATATGTCATCTTAGATTCAAGGGCAGAGAATACGAGACAATAGAGAATTTTCTCAAGCGACGTCTCAACAAGGAACTTGAGGAAAAGGATACCTATTCCACAAAAAAAGCAACCATGTTGGTCGAAAGCACAAGCAAGCGATTGCTGATAAGGGTGAATATAAGATGATAGTCTCAGAATACAGTATTCCTTTCCCCCATAAGAAAGAAGGCAGCCTTGAACATGATAAGCTACTCATAAGAAAAGACGCAACAAAGGATATCTCCCAGTTTCTTACAGATAAAAGTCACAAGATGATCTATATCAGTGCGCACCACAAAGAATTTCCTCAGACAGTTTTTCTTGGTACCCGCATGGCATACCCTAAAGGATATCAGGTGTTCAGCGATAAGGAGATGCTTATAGAAGGTGACCATGAGATATGCGACTCAGTTATGATTGCAGCGCGCCAGGCAGAAAAAGCCCTTCTAGTGATAGATATGTCAATACTGGATCCTGTTTTCAGCAAACGTAACGTCCCTTCTGAACAAGGAGGCCTAACACCCAGAGAGTTACAATACTATGTATACAGGATAAAGAATCTCTCCAACCTAAACCATTATATCATACAGGGTGAACCTAACAGCATGGCAACCATCATCCGCCATCTTTCAAAAGCTTAAGGATCCATTGAAGTGATAAGGTCTATATAATTCCCTATAAGTCTCTTTGAAGGGACTTTCAGTCCTCCCACATTAGTCCATCTGTCTTTTTGATATATATCAGTTATTCCCTGCATTACAGGAACCTCTCTGCCACCTTTAATCCTATGCATTTCATAATTAGCATTTGGCCTCTGCAAGTTATGTCCTATCCCTTCCTGGCATTCCTCAGAAAGAGCCTGAACCTTGAGATCGAACAATTCCATGGCATCTATGCCATAAGCTTTTTCAAGAATCTCATAGCCAACATTACCTATCTCCCGCGCCTTTTGAGCTGACTTTTCAAAAGCAGTAGAAGCAAGTTCATAAAGCTGAAGATATACAGGCATATCAAATAGCTTTTCAGTCCGTAAACCACTTGATGTCCTGCGTGGGATATATTTTGAAGGTTGTGCCTTGAATCTTGCAACACCATCATACAATACCATCCTTTCAACTGGATTAAATAGATCCCTGGCCTCTTCAGGAAGATTTAGGAAAGCTGATCCATAATAGATCTTCTTTATATGATTAAACCCTTCCCTCCTGGGCTTGACTATCTTCTCTGGTTTACTGCCTGGTTCCTCTTTCCATAAAGAAAGAAGCAGATCCTTATGGATACTGTCAGTCAGTACTCCCCTGAATGGTTTTCCATATTGTTTTTTATAGTCATACTTGGCAGCTTCTACTATCTGATCTTCCAATTGCAGGTAATCCTTTGCATCAGGCTCATTTTCATGCACAGCAAAACGGCGGTAATTACTCACGATTTCCTGCCTGGCATCTTCCATCAATCGATTCATATCAGCATCAAGTGCAACCTTCATAACCTTAGGAAAACCACTCTCCTTTTTAAATGTTTTTACCTATGTTATCACCCAATAGTCGTTCCAGATCTTTGGAGCCTTTTTTAGTGAGATGGTGTGTGGCTATGTGTTCTGGACTTTTACCTTTGGAAGAAGGATTGCTGCGCCAACTTTTTCCTGGAGTCTTTTAGATATTAAGGAGCCTATAGGGTTCTTGCCCTTATAGATGATAGTTTCTGTATGGATCTGTCTTGTTGTTTGGTCAAATTCTTCTTTTTTTATTCGTCTTTTCTTCAGAAGGAGTTTTTCTAAAAAATCTGCTTTAGGCTTCCAGCCTAAGGAAAGTTAGCAA
>CAYYOI010000075.1:0-5735 GCA_964473285.1 uncultured Methanosarcinales archaeon
TGTTGGTTTTTTCTATTAATTCAGGAGTAGTTAAAACTCATCGGAGATACTGGAGTTCCGTAATTTCAAGAATTATAGTATTTCATGATTACCTGGTATGCCTCCTCCAGATCTTTTCCGAATGCCACTATCCCTTCCTTGTGCCCTCCAAGGACAGCTATCTGCTTTTCCCTTAACCCTTGTTCATACAACCTTTTCAGCTCATATGCGATCTCAGGTGTTCCGTATGTTGCACTCTTCGATGTTGTCGGCAGCTTGCCAAAGAATTTCTTCCACATCTTGAGGCTGTGCACATGAATCACAGCATGTATATCCTTATCGCATTCGTATATAGCTTCATGCGTCAAGCTCTCCGAAGATGCCTTCGTCCCTCCTGTGCATGATAATTCATTTCTTCCGATATCATATTTTGTTATCTTGCTGTAATGAGTGTTATCAAGTTTATTGTAATTGCCGGTTGCAGAACCCGTGATTATGACCTCTCCATACCTTGTACTCAGATTTCCATAACCTACCTTGTTTTGGTATGCTCCTATCAACCCCTTATTGTATAACCTTTGCCTGTACCTGTTCAACTCCCTCACTTTTTCCTTTACCACAGGTTTTGTTTTCCTGAAATTGCATTGAAATTTTATGTAACCCTCCTCAATCACTTCCTTCAGGTTGACACTTTCCACTATACTGATAAGCTGCTTCAGGTTCTTTATAGTATGGTCCGGCCTCTTATAATCCTCTTTTGCAAGACACTCCATCTTACCCTTCTTCAAAAGCACTGTTGTCAGTCCTACGAAATTTGCGCCCTCGATATCAGCAACCTTATTATCACCAACCATGACAGCCTCTTCAGCAGATACCTTCAGCTTGTTCAAAGTCAAAAGAAACATTATAGAATGGGGTTTCTCACTGCCTGCCTCCTCTGATGTCACCAATACATCAATATACTTGCTTATACCCAGTTTCTCCAGTTTCCTCAATTGGACACTGGTAGTCAGGTCAGAGACGACTGCTGTTTTGATGCCATGCTCCCTGCAGTATTCCAGGCTCTCGATCGCACCAGGCTTGAGCCTCATATTCTCCATCAGACTATCCCAATATGTATGATACAATTTCAGGACAATCGACGGCTCAATAGAATTATTGGTTTTTTCCATCAATCTCTGGAAATACAATACCCTGTTATGGGCAGATGCTGTGCCTGAAAGCTCCTTATGTATCTCCACCCGTGAGAGCTTGAAAAGCTTCATGAAACGATTATATGACATCTTCATGTGCTTGTTCAATTCCCAAAAGACTGCCTTCATTGCTATCTTGTGAGCATAGGTATAATCATACAAAGTATCATCCAGATCATATAGCACTGCCTTTATCATGATTTGTTCCCGGAAAAATCCCTTAATAAAACTTTCTAAGACAAAGATTTAAAAATCATATCAGATTCAAGAGATACGGGTAAGCTAGGCCGGGAAGTCAGCCCTTTCCTGTTACCGCAAACGGGCTATACGGCGGGGCCGAAGCCGAAGGAGCAGTTAAGGATGTTCAATCCCAGCCCTGGGCCAGACAATGATATCCTGTCCTCCAGGATCGGCTCTTGGCGGAACCGGGTCAGATCAGGAATGAAGCAGCCCTAACGCCTGGAACTGGTGCTTAGAGGGTCGCGGGATTAAGGAAGGACCAGGATCACTGGGGTGGATGTTCTTTTCCCATCCTCCGGCGTGCTTACCCTTCTTCTACAAGCACCCTTGAAAAACCATTAGAAAAATACCTGTCAATCACCCTTTTCAGGTCATCGATACCTACCGCCTTTATCCTCCTGCAATACTCAGGAAAATTCTCAACCACACCAGCCTGCTTCCAGATCGCAAGATTTTCAGAAAGATTCTGGTTATCCTCATTCTCCATTATGAATTCCCCCTCTAAGAACTGTTTTGCATCAATAAGCTCCTTACTGCCTATCTCACGCCTCAACTCCTTTCCTATTATATCAAGACAGGTAGGAATATGCTTTTTTTGCGTGCAGACAGAAAACACAAAAAAGCCATACAAAGTCGAAGGATTATGAAAAGCCCCCACCTCATAAGCAAGCCCCCGCTTGTTCCTGATCTCATCAAAAAGCCTGCCAGACATGCCCCTTGAAAGGATCGCCCTCAACACCTCCAGCGCCTCAGAATCCTCATGATACAAAGGCACAGTCCTGTATCCCAAAAGAAGGTAGCTTTGGCTTATATCACGCTGAACAGTGACATAGCTCTTCTCATCACTCACCTTTTCCACACTATCACATCCTGTGATCTCTCCCCCAGGAAAAGATGCAAACTCCTTCACCGCTGAAAGTCCCTCCTCTGATCCCACAACAGTTATTAGCAGGTTTGAGCCCTTGTAATTCCTCTCGTAAAAATCAAGAAGCATCTTCCTCGTCATATTGGATACACTCTCCTTATCACCAATGATAGGATGCTCAAGCGAGTATCCCTTGAAAAGGTCCCCTAGTAAAAGGTCCCACTGAAGATAACGCGGCTCATCCTTTCGTAGCGAGATTTCCGAGAGTATAACCTCCCTTTCCTTCTCGATGCTTTTTTCTGAGAATACAGGATTAGACAATACATCCCATAAAACATCCACAGACTCCCGCAGATGCTTATTAAGGGATTTCACATAAAAACAGGTCCTATCATAAGTCGTATAAGCCCCAATCTCTCCTCCCTTGCTTTCCACAGCAGAGCTTATCTGGATTGCTGAACGACTCTTAGTCCCCTCAAAGAGCATATGTTCTATGAAATGCGCAACTCCGTGCTCTTCTGAACTCTCGTTGCAGGATCCTGTCTGCACCACAACACTCACCGCTGTAGTCTGCCCCTCGTGGGGATAGAAAACAACCCTTATTCCGTTTTCCAGTGAAAATTCCTTCATGCCATACAAAAACACCGAAATCATTTTAATAGTTTCGCACAACTAAATTATCATGGACCTTTCAGCCTATGCACGAAAACACAGGATCACAGCAGTGATAATGAACCCCAGGAATTTCTATTATTTCACAGGCATCAACGCCCAAGGCATCCTTATCCAGGGAAAAAAGAAGAGAATCCTCCTCTCCTCACTTGACAAGCAGATCAAAGACGCAATCCCCCTTACCAAAGAAAACCTTGAAAAAGAGCTGAAAGGGGTAAAAAGGATAGGCCTTGAGCTAAGCACAATCTCACATAACAAATACCTTGAATTCAAAAAACCCCATATCCATGACCTATCACCTGCAATAGAAGAAGCAAGAAGTTTCAAGTCAGAAAAAGAGATAAGGCTCATCAAGAAAGCATGCAAATACACAGACGAGATCTTTGCTTCTGTGATAAAAAAGAGATACAATACAGAAAAGGAACTCCAGGCACTCATCATATACGAGATATACAGGCGCGGACTTGAGCCCTCATTCACCCCTATTGTTGCATCAGGAAAGAATGCAGGCACACTCCACCACATCCCAGGCAACCAACTGAATAAAGGCTTTCTCATAATAGACTTTGGAGTAAAGTACAAAGGCTATTGCTCTGATATGACCCGTACTCTCTATATAGGAAAGCCCACCCATCATGAGCGTGCCATCTACGACTCAATCATTTCCACCCAGGACAAGGCCATAAAGATGCTCTGCACCCATTCACTGGAAGAGATTGACTCATTCACCCGCAATCCAGACTATCCCCATTCATTGGGTCACGGCATAGGCCTTGACATACACGAAAAACCCTTCCTCAGGAAAGGCCAGACAATAAAAGAGGGAATGGTTCTTGCAATCGAGCCCGGCCGCTACACAAAAACCTATGGCATACGCATTGAAGATGACATCCTGATCAGGAAAAGACCTATACAGCTCACCCATTCCATTAAAGAACTCATAGTGACATCACCTAAAAAAAACATATGAATAATTTTATAAAGGACAGAATAATTCTTAGGTTAGCATGAATACAAAAGATTCTGACGAGATGGTTTACAGTTATGCAACAGAAGTTTCACAATTAGAAGAAGAGAACAGGATCCTGAAGGAAACACTTGATGGTATGAAAGCAGAACTTCAAAGGATCAAGAAACCTCCTCTCATGGTATGTGACGTAAGGGAAGTCGTAGACGAGAACCAGGCAATAATCCGTATCCCTAATGGCAATTCCTTTCTTGTTGAAATGTCCCAGAATGCAGAAAAGATAGTCCCTGGAGACACAGTCCTCACTGAGCAAAAGAACCTCACTATCCTAAGAAAGATCAAATCAACAAAGACATTTGATGTTGACAAGTATGTAATAATAGACAAGCCTTCCACCACCTGGAAAGAGGTTGGAGGACTAAAAGACCAGATCGAAGAGATAAAGGAAGTCATAGAGCTTCCATTAAAAAAGCCTGAACTATTCAAGAAGATCGGAATAAACCCTCCAAAAGGCCTGCTGCTTTACGGTCCGCCTGGAACAGGTAAGACTCTTCTTGCAAAGGCTGCTGCAGCCTCAACAGATGCAACATTCATCCAGGTTGTCGGTTCAGAACTAGTCCAAAAATTCATAGGCGAAGGAGCAAAACTGGTAAAGGAAATATTCCAGCTTGCGCGTGAGAACGCTCCTACTGTCATTTTTATTGATGAGCTTGACGCTCTTGCTGCAACCAGGATGGAACTTGGAACATCAGGTGAACGTGAAGTGCAGCGTACATTCATGCAGCTTCTTGCAGAGATAGACGGTTTCAAGAACCTGGGCAACGTGAAAGTTATTGGATGCACCAACCGAAAGGATATCCTTGACCCTGCAATAACCAGGCCAGGAAGACTCGACAGGCTGCTGCAGGTACCAAACCCTGAAGAAGAAGGCCGCCGTGAGATATTCAGGATCCACACCCAGGACATGTCAATTGAGACCAAGAAGACTGACAAGATCATCCGCTCGATGGAAGGCTTCTCAGGCGCTGAGATCAAGGCTGTATGCACAGAAGCAGGTTACTTTGCAATCCGTGACTCACGAACCACAATCAAGACAGAAGATTTCTACAATGCTATAGAAAAAGTCAAGCAGAGCGAAGAGCATGAGAAGAAAGATTACATGAACATGTTCGGCTAAATTCTTAGATTTTTCTTTATCTGCTGAAACATTTTTTCATGGCCGCGGGCATTCGGATGCAAGCCATCAGCAAGATCCGAATCTGATAATACCAAAGGGATATAATATTCTACTACCTCCCTTAATTTCATATCATACTGCTTAATAGTTTGATTATCATAAGATATTGTCGTGTCCCAGGGGACAGGTTTCACCAACTTCTCATCCACAGGCGTAAGCCCCACAAAGAAAACTTTTGAAGTATATTTTCTTGCAAGTCTCACCAATTCCTTTATGTTCTCTTCAAACTTATCCAGAGGAACCCATGGCTCACCATTTATATTCGCTGAATCATTTATTCCGATTGCAAATACTATCACATCAGGCTCGCGCGCCTCGCATTCAGTATCAAACCTCTTCAGGAGATGCTCTGTTGTATCCCCTGATACCCCAAGGTTATATACATCCACTTCCTCAAACAGGGAAAGCCTGTTGACCCATCCCCCGTACTCATCATCACACGCCCCCCACGTAATGCTATCTCCCCATACACATAATCTAACCATACAAGATACAAGTGTAAAAGATTATAATAACTTTTCTGTAAGATGGAGTTTTTCTAAAAAATAGTAGAATATATATATTAAAATGGCAGGATACCAT
>CAYYOI010000076.1:0-5698 GCA_964473285.1 uncultured Methanosarcinales archaeon
TGGTATCCTACCATTTTAATATATATATTCTACTATTTTTTAGAAAAACTCGCAGCCTTGTACAAATATCCAGTAAGTTCATCCAAATGGTTTTGACTGAATTCCTTGAAAAAAAATATTTAAATCAATATCAATATTTATTTTGTATGAGAATTGGAATTATTGGGCCGAATCAATGTCCTCAATTAAAAGAATTGGAAAGGAGGAAAAATAATCTTAGAGAAGTAGCAATAATCTTAGCAAACTTTGAGATTCTTTTGACTCCTGATAAGAACTCTTTATTGGAATTTTTAGGTAAAGAATATTTAAGACATGGGGGAAAGAAAATATTTGAGGTTGTTCCATTGGATGATGATTTTGAAGAATATCTAAATGTTGATCTGGGTGAAATTATATCTTGTGGAAAATGGGCTAACCAACCCTCAAAGTTTAATGAAGAATGTGATGTAATCTTCTGTATTGGTTATGGCGGTATGGTTATGGCTGAAATAGGTTTTTCCAGATATTATAATCCTAAGAAGATTTATATTATAAATGAGTTTATTTCTCAAAAACTTCCCTTAGAGATAGGTTTAGATATAGAATATATTTATTTAGACGAATTAGCTTCGATCGTAAAAAAATTAGAACATGCCGAATAATCTTAAGATCTGACCTTATCGCAGATGGTCTTCAAGGCGGATATTTCTGTAACTAACTACTCCATCCCCTACTGTCAGGATTCCTGTTTGGAAAGCATCCAGATGTCCAGAATTCCAAAACAGGTCAGTTACCTTCTCTCCTTCATGTACATGATTCCCATAACTGTCATTTGCTCTATGTCCACTTTCATGGAAATGTCCACTAACTGCTTTATTTATGCCTAGTTCTTCATAAAGTGATTTTAGGTCTTCGTTTCCCCTGTTCTCCCGTCTGATCTCAACATTTGCTCCTAATTCAATATAATGTTTTGCTCCATCTAATTGAAGAACAGACCCTCCCTTCACAAGCCTTACATTTTCCACTTCCAGTGTTCTAAGTTTATCCAAAAAATCAAAATGATCCTCACCATAATTCTCTATAGCAACAAGGTTATTCCCTTTATAATCTCTTAGATGGTATTCCTTGAATCCAAATTCAGTTATACCAAACTCAGCCGTATCAACTGCATGTTCAAGATTATCAAATTTTCTTGGGACATGACAAACAACAATGCTCTTATCTGGATCAGTCACTAATCCCCGTAAATCATTCATGTTGGCATATTGCATTGCCCTCTTAGCGATCCCTTGCTTAATTGCACCGATATATTGGCCAAAGTTCTCAAATTGCATTAAACCTTTTTGAGTTTGAATATATCTTCCGCTTGGGATTTGTTCGTGATTCCCTATTTGATATTCTCCTCCACAAAAAAAATCTGAACCTGGCAAGAAGATCAGGCTATGTCCTTTTTGATCTGCTTTTGGAGTTTTTGTTGCATCAATTAGATTTGAGTATTTTTCTGCGAAAGCATCCATAACTGGCCCGAAAGCAAGCAAAGTCTCATGGCTTCCTGGCTGGATATAAGCTTCAAGTCCACTTTTTCCAACTGAATCCAGAATAAAAGCTACATAATTTTGACTATCTTCAAGACTTTTCTGATGATTCCCAATATCCCCGTTTATCAAAAGTTTTTCTGCACCTAACTTTTTCAAAATCTCAATTGTTACAGGAACTATTCCTGGATCTTGATGAACATCTGAGATTACCCCGTAATGAGTTTCATTCGCCATATAAAGAGACAACTTATACTTGTTTATAAAGGTTCCCATTTAGTAGTAACTGTGTAGTAGTGAACACATATCCTGATAATGCTTCTCTACGCTGTCTTGCTTCTCCAGTTTTCCAGATTAAACCTCGCTATGGCATGTTACAACTTAAATTGCCACAACACAAAACCAGAAAGATTTTTAAATAAGTTCATGTTCACAAGCAATGCAATGGTTAAGCGAATTGGTACATTTGGATCAAAGACAAGGCATAAGCTTCAGAAGTCACGCCGTGAGAAAGGCAAAATCCCACTTAGTCGCTATTTCCAGCAGTTTGCTGTTGGTGACCGCGTCACACTCAAAGTAGAACCAGCAGTCCAGCGCGGCATGTATTTTCCTCGCTTCCATGGAAAAGTTGGGACTGTTCATCAGAAGCGTGGTGCTTGTTATGAGGTTAAGATAAAGGATTTCAACAAGCAAAAGACTGTGATTGTTCATCCAGTTCATCTGACGAGGTTATAATAATGTCAAGACCTAATATCCTTGAAGAAAAACCTATCAGCCTGGTAGAAGTGAAGGCAGAATTAAAGAAGATCAAAAAAAGGGATGGAGATTATTCCTTTCGTGCAAACAAGACCGAAGAGTATCTGAACCATTTTGCAAACACTACCCAAAAAAAGGCAAAAGAGATTTACCAAGGCTTAAATGACCTCAACATTCCTCGATTCAAGGATGTCCACATAATAAAGATAATAGACCTTCTTCCTGATACTGTAGATGATGTCAAGGTTGCACTCCAGGGTTTTACTACACTTACGGTTTCCCAGGAGAACATGAAAAAGATTGCCAAGGTTGTCTCAGACAGTATGTGATTCTCGGCGGTTATACCCTTGAGTCAACACTTAAAACACCAGAAGACATATCACATATCTACAGCACTAAAAAAATATAATTTAGAATAAATTATTCTGTGAACAATCGATATTTTTCTTTCCCTGAAATCTCTGAGATTATTCTCTTTATGATTGCCTTCTTTGGCTCAGGCATCAGTTTGATTCTCTTTCTTAGATCCTGAAAAGACTCAAAAGGCGCCTCTTCACGTTTATCAAGTATCTCCCACATATGCTTTTTTCCAAGTCCCGGCACAAGTTCAAGCTGATGCATCCTCATTGTTAAAGGTTGAGCTTTATTGAAGAACTCTACAAAACGCTTCTCTTCTTTTGTAACAATCTCTGCAATGATATATTCCATTTCAGATCTTGCAGTGGCTGTAAGTTTGTCTATATTAAGCCTTCCGCTTATATGGTGAATTTGGTCACGTTTGCCTTCTCCTATGTATATCTTGTCTCCTGGTTGTAGATTTATTCCTTTTTTTGGAACCAATTCCAAAAGTGCAAAATGCTGCTCGCCAAGTGCTTGTACAATAGGATTTTTCTTATGACTTGGACTATTGTCAAAAGGATACCCATTCGGTAAAAAATCCAAAACTACTGCGGTTTCTTCCTTCATTTGTGACCCCCCATACTTTCCACTAATTAAATCTAAAGTTAAGATAGCTCTTCTATATAAATCTTTGTAAAAATTCTTAAAAACGTTCTATATCCTTAATCCATATGCTTAAATTATTAGGAATCTTCGACCTTTTCATAGGCGTGGTTGTCTTATTCTGGGTCTTATTTCCCACTCAATTCCTTATTTACATTGCACTATATCTCCTTTTCAAAGGTTTCACTTTTGCCTTTTTTGGTGACATGCTTAGCTGGTTAGATGTAGTAATAGGTCTTTATATGATACTTCTCACATTTGAGATATCATTCGGTCTGGTAACTATCCTGAGTGTTATCTATCTACTTCAGAAAGGTCTTTTCAGTCTGATTTGACTTGTACTCCTGTTATATTGACATGACCTTCAAGGACATCAATCTCCACTTCCTTCAAGTCATTCACTACTAGGTCGTTCCCTTCTAATAGATATTTCAGATCAAGCCCTTTTATGATTACCTTATGGGTTTGTGGAAAATCAAGCATCTTTTTTGGTACTTCTCCAGAAGTATGCGGGTTATTATGGTCAAAGAGATGCACAAAACAAGGATGTGCCTCGTCGGTCTCTTTCTCACGTTTTTTCCTGCCGATTATGATGCTTTTTGTTTTGTAGTTCATTATCTCGCAAAAATATTCCCTTCTTTATAAAGTTAACTAATCATGGCTATACCAGAATATATATCTTCCTTCCCTTATCTCGTCAAGCCTGCAAAAACCAAATCTTTCAAACTGCACAACTTCTCCTGGCTCAAGAGTTCTTATCATCTCTTCTCCTAATCCCCTTTTTACGCTAAGGTCTGGCATAAGTATCTCAACCTCTACATTCCCTTCTATAGGCAGCCAGTGCAGGATCTTTTTTCCTTTGAACTTCTCGTATTCTGCCGAATGATAGGCAAGCTCTTCATTTCTGACAAGATTGGCACAGTCCATCAGCCTCACGATCTCTCCCTCAGAAATTGATTCTTTGTCCCTCTTTTCTATAAGGAAACTTCCATCTGTTTTAATGTGTCTTTTGGGTTTTGTATCATGCGGTTGCAGCTTCAGGTGCGCCTCTAAAGCTGGAGCTTCTGTTTCTATCTTTACTGGATCTTCCAGGAAGAAAAACCTTTTTGCTCTCTCATCAAGAAGGCTACGGTTGATTGCCGCAAGCATCGAATAATCTATATTTGTCTGCTGCTTTGAAAGTCCGCTCTTTTTGACCAGTTCATAGAATGCATCCTTTACGATCCCTCTTCGTTTCAGTGCTTTTAGGGTCACCAATCTCGGATCATCCCAACCAATATAATCTCCTGATTCGATGAGTTCTCGAATCTCTCTTCCCTTTGTTGTTGCTCCAGTTATATTGAATCTTCCGTATTGCCTGAACTCAGGCTCATCAAAACCCAGAAGTGAGAAGATATGCTTGTGCAGCTCTATTCTCGTGTCAAACTCATTTGATCGTATGATATGGGTCACCCCATTAAGCCCGTCTTCTGCTGCAGTCTCGAAATCATAAAGTGGCCAGACAAAATACCTCTCTTTTTGCCTGTAATGGGGTTCAGTACATACCCTGTATATAATCGGGTCCCTCATCACAGCATTCTTGTGTTCCATATCGATCTTAAGCCTTAAGACATGATCCTTCATTCTCCCTTCCTTCATGAGGCCCCATTCCTTGAGCACAGTCTCCTGGGTTTTCTTTCGGTGTTGGCACTCTCTCATCTCCCGCCGATCTTTTGACATATATTCCTTTTTACAAGAGCATGTATAAGCATGGCCTTTCCTGATGAGTTTCTCAGCAAAATCATAATATCTATCCATATGATCTGATGCATAAACTATACTCTCTGGACGCAATCCCAGGTAATCGATAACATCAGAGAAAACAGCATCAACATATTCCTGCCTGGATTTTTCAGGATTCGTATCATCAAGCCTCAGGATACATTTTCCATTGTACTTCTTTGCATAAAGGTAATTTATAAGAAAACTCAATGCATGCCCAATATGATTGTGTTTTGAGGGTTCCGGAGGCATCCTTGTGACAACTTCTCCCCCTTTTGCATTCTTTAATGGAGGCAACTCGTTACGTTGGCTTTTCCTGCTTTCCTTTTCTTGTTTTTTCTCGTCATAGAAATCAGGTTTAATCTCTAGAAGCCTAGCCTCCTGTTCATGCCCCTCAAGAGCATTTACCTCTTTAACGATTGAATTGACCTTTTGTGATATGGTTTTCATGTCTTTTTTTAGTTCAGGAGAATCACTGATAAGTTTTCCTATGATTGAGCCAGGATTAGCTTTTCCATTGAATTTCACTGCATTCTCCAACGCTAAGAATCGTATAGTATTTTCCATGGCATACGCGGATATAATTATCTTTAAATATGTTATGTTCCACCCGAGTTTTTCTAAAAAATAGTAGAAAATATATATCAAAATAGTAGGATACCATA
>CAYYOI010000077.1:0-5656 GCA_964473285.1 uncultured Methanosarcinales archaeon
TGGTATCCTACCATTTTAATATATATATTCTACTATTTTTTAGAAAAACTCGCAGGTATGAGAAACCTTTAAATATATATGTATCTTTTTCTACCATATGGTAGAAATTCCTACAAGTATAACCCTTAGAATACTAACGCAATTCACAGACTATACTCAGGACTGCTTCACAGTCTCTGAGATTGCACGGGCTATGGGCAAAAGTCATGTGAGTTTGCTTCCTCATCTTGAAAGGCTTGAACAGTTGCAGGTCTTGCGCTCGAGCACCAGGGGGCGCAACCGGGAGTTTGTAATCCAGAAGACACCTGCGTGCAGATACTTTTTGGAGATGGCGGAGAATTATAAAGCCATTCAGCTGCAACAGATCCCAGTCATAAGAAAGCTTTGCGAAGAGATTTGTCCACATAAGGGAATTGTGCTTGTATTTGGGTCGTATGCAAACGCCACGCAGACGAGACGAAGCGATATTGATCTGGCTGTTGAAATTTTTGATCCCTTTGAAGGGTTTACAACTTTCTTTGGCAAATCCATAAATATCAAGAAACTGGATATGGAAAACAAGCAGGATCATCTCATGCAGGAGATATTGAAGAATCATGTGGTGATCAATGGCTGCAGTGACTTTGTATCGCAGGTGTTGTATGGACAAACTGAATTGGTGCAGGAAAAAAGGTATCAAACTGGTCAAACCAAATGAAAATCTTTCCCAGGCCTATCTAAAAAAAGCGTACAGCTCATTAAATATGCTTACTTCTGCCATTGAAAAGAAAGAATACGAGTGGATGGCTTCCACCGCGTATTATGCCCGGTATTTTGCCGTCTATGCACTGATGATGAAATGTGGTATCCAGAGTGAGATTCATGATTGTACATTACACATCGTAAAAAAAATATTTGGGCTGCATGAAACATATAAGGAGTTGGAAAAGGCAAAAAAACTTCGCATAGATCTGCAATATTACGTCACCACGCATATCCCCTCAGAGATTGAAGAAACCAAGGATGCGTATGAGTTTGTTCTTGAAATGGATGATTATGTGTTTGCGTTTAAGTCTGTTGGTGAAGTCCGAGAGCAACTGCAATTATGACTGTGTTGTGCATGTGTGAATCTATCTGACAAGCTGTAAAAAAGTTAAAAACTAGAAAAGGTACACCTGATAATTGATGAAAAAGAGCTTTACCAAGCATCACTTAAAGATCTTGGAAAACGATGGTTTATTACGATTTATCGTAATGCTCAAAAATCTATTGATTTTTGTTGTGCGTTCTCTAAGTTCAGTAACCCTTCACGAATATTGAAGGCTCTGGACTTGTAATTGGCGGGATTTTGATCAAGGAATTGAAATTACCTTTTTTCATAACAGATGGGCATGTCCTTAAATTTGGTAATGAAGACAACTTACAGGCAGATTTTCAACTTCCTTAAAGATTCTTCAACAGCCACAGGACATCCTCAAGCAGCCTTTATTAATAAGAAAAGCTAGACTTCAAGCATGGAGCTCATTGAGTCACAGATCAAAAGTAAGATTCAGACCCTCAGGGGTAAACAGGTAATGCTTGATCAAGATCTGGCTGAGTTGTATGGAGTACAGACCAGAAGATTAAATGAGCAAGTAAAAAGGAATAGTGAAAGATTTCCAGAGGACTTTTGTTTTCTCCTGAGCGAGATAGAATTACAGAACTTGAGATCGCAAATTGCGACCTCAAGTTGGGGAGGAAGACGATATTCTCCACTAGCCTTTACAGAGCAAGGAATTGCAATGCTCTCAAGTGTTTTAAGAAGCCAGAAGGCAGCCGAGGTTAATGTCAAAATAATGAGGACTTTTGTTGCAATGCGAAAGTTTTTATCAAAAAATGCAGATTTATTTAACAGAGTCAATGAAATTGAAAGAAAACAAATTGACTTTGAATTCAAGACAGACAAAAACTTTGAGAAAGTCTTTGATCTTATTCAAGAAAAAGATATTAAGCCAAAAAAAGGTATCTTTTTCGAGGGGCAGGTTTTCGATGCCCATAAATTTGTTTGTGACCTAATCAAATCAGCTAAAAAGGAGCTTATTCTGATTGATAATTATGTAGACTGCTCAGTGCTGACATTGCTCTCGCATAAGAAGGAAGGTGTGAATGTAAAAATCTATACAAAATATATATCTGACAAGCTATCTCTTGCAAAAGACAAGTTCAACAAACAGTACAAAAATCTTGAAATCAAAGAATTCACTAAAGCCCATGACCGGTTCTTGATAATTGATGAAAAAGAGCTTTACCATATAGGTGCATCACTGAAGGATTTAGGAAAGAAATGGTTTGCATTCTCTAAGTTCAGTAATCCTTCACGAATATTGAAGGCTTTGGACTTGTAATTGGTGGGATTCTAATCAAGGAATTGAAATTACCTTTTTTCATAACAGATGGGCATGTCCTTAAATTAAGAGGCAACACGATAAAGTTTGGCTTTCGGAGAATCAACATTATCAATGAGATAAAGAAAATTCTCAAGAGCATGGGGTATGACTCTTTCTAGTGGGATTCCAGGATGAGTTCTCCGTGCTTCTAGGTGACATCAGTATCATTCAGAAAAGGCCTTATACATCTGGGTGAGATCAATTCCCTCTCCGCTGGTGAAACCTTTTGCCATGACAAGGTATTGGTCAGGCTTGAATGGTGTTTTCTTTTCTTTCATGCGGGAGCGTATCCTGTCGGCATCAACTTCTTTGTATTTGCATTCAACTACGGCTGTCTTTCCGTTAAGGGCGATTGCGTCAATTTCTATGTCCTTGTTCCAGTATGGCCCTACCCTATTGTAGAATTTCCTGAGATAGGCTCTGCAGGCCTCTTCAAATACCGGACCCATGTATGATGGGAATCCTTTCTTGATCATGTGCAGTAGCTCCTTTTCCCGTCGCTCCTCAATCAGTGTCCTGTTGGGATAGATAAAGTGGAAGTAGAACCTGAGATAGTTATCGTTGAAGTCATAAATTGTATTTCTTCGCAGTTCTTTTTCACTTAATGGGTATACTTTTTTAATGATACCCAAGGTCAGGAGAGATTCCAGGTACTTGGTAAGTACATTGGGCAGTATCCCTGCCTCATCAGCGATATGGCTAAGGCGTTTCTTGCCATTTGAGATTGCCCTGAGAATCTCTTGATATTTCTTTGGTTCCCGCAGCTCCTGGCGAAGGAGGAATTCTGCCTCTTCAAACAGGAAGCTTTCTTTTTCAAGGAGATTTTCTGTGATGTTTTGGAAGATATTCTTGCTTTTATCTACCAGTTTCAGGTAAGCGGGGATAGTGTCAAATACACCATATATCTCAATCAATTCTTCCATTGATTTTTTTGGAAAGAACTCTATCAATTCATGGAAGGAGAATGGGGCAAGCTTTATTTGGCCGGTCCTTCTACCATACAAGGGACTTTTGTACGCAAGCACTTCATCTTCCATCATAGCAATACTTGAACCCTGGAGAATGAGGAATATGTTGGGACTCAGTATTTCATCTATGATGTATTGGAATTGGGAGGGTACTGATGAATCCTCTTCGACAAGGTAGGGGAATTCATCCAGAATAATTATAAAGCGGCCGTCGATGTTTTCATTTATAAATGAAAAAGTCTCTTCAAAGGTTTCGGTTCTCTTTGGGAATATATTGTGTTCCTTTGCGAACTTGTCAGTAAGGCGTTGAGGCTGAAATGAGTTTTTTTGCGCCAGGAAATACACTCCTTCTTTTCCTTTTAGAAATTCAGTGGCAAGGGTCGTCTTACCCACCCTGTGTCTTCCATATATGACGATAACCTGGGTAGTATCCTCACTATACTTCTCTTCAAGAAATGCAAGCTCATGTGATCTGCCGACAAACATATTATCCTAATACGTAGTATCGTAATACTATATAAATATTGTGTCTTCTAAACGGGAACCGATGAGCTTTCCTCTGGAGAAAACATCCTTTATCTGCGCATGTATGAGCTGAAAGCAGCTTCTCGTGTCCTACTTATATGATGCTTCAGATTCCATGACGATAGAACAGGCGAAAAAAGACCTCTACGATGGCTACTGATAACAAAGACCTTAACTGATCCAGAGGATAAATTGAGGCCATTAAAGTACTGCTTTGAATCCCTTGAAAAACATCCAATTTGGGTTCAGTGGGGGGTATTCTAATTAAGGAATTGAAATATAATTACCGTTTTTCATAACAGATGGCCATATCCTTAAATTTGGAGGAACTTGTAACACTTTTGTGTTTGTCCGTCTTTCGGAGAATCAACATTATCAATGCAAAGAGGATTCTTACGAGTATGGGGTATGATTCTAACGTGTATCATAATTTACCTCATGCTTTTACACTGCGTTGTTCGTGAACTAATTGGTAGAAAGTTCAATAATCCTATATATTTTATCAAAACATTTATTTGAAAAATCGACCATATCTTCAACTTCTCCAATATCTGGTAGATACCCATAATAATTGATGTTGTGACGAATCTTCCTATATGTGTGCAATACCTCTAGGCTCCTTTCGGTGTTAATTTTGAGCTTGGTTAAGGCATTTATGGGTTCAAGATGATCATCTGGAGTCATGCCTTGGGTGAGCAGTAATCCTTCGCCAAGCATGCGAAAACATTCATATATATTTCTTGCAATTGTGCTTGCAGAATCTTCATTGATAGTTAGACTTAGAGTAAAACGCATTTCCTTTTTGGCAGCTTGTATTATACTTTCCGCATTCTTTTTATCTGTTCTCTTATATCTCATGGTTTAACTTCCAACAGCCCGTCTAATACGATTCCGTTGGCAATGTTTGTGAAAAGATTCACATTTATATCTTTCCTAGAAAAAATTGTAAGATTTACGATAACTTTTTTCCTAAAGCCCAAGTCAATCTTTTCAAATTCAATTATGTTTGTTTTGCTATTTAAGATTTCAACAGCAATATCAAGATCACTTGTGGATATATCATCCCCTTTACGGTAGCTTCCAAAAAGGATTATAGCACGGCTTGATGGAAACTTTTCCCTGATTTTCTCTACTATTTTTGACTTATAGACTTGCTCGAGATTGTAAGGGATTTTTATTTTAGTATTGTAGGGGTGGTGCAGATTGCATGTAATTCTCCATAGGTTTCCAAGTGTTTGAATTCGCAAAAAGCCCTCTTTTTCTAGTCTTTTTACTTCCTTGTTGGCTGTTGTTTTCGAAATCCGCAGGGACTTAACCAGCTGGGTCAAAGTAAATTCCTTATCCGGGAATGCAAAAAACCATTCCTTTAGTTTATTGGCCATATTCTTGTGGTTTCTTATGAAACTATTTAAACTTTTTGGAAACCGATTGGTTTCCTAGAGAACCATTTAGCAAACAGGCGACACCCATAAATACACAAAATACCTCATAAGCCAGGGAATCAATAATCATAGCAATTACATAGACAGTTCAGTTTTGACAATGCTCTCCTACAAGAAGGAATGTGTGAATGTACGAATCTACACAAAGGAAATCTCTGACAAGCTTTAGCAAAAGACAAGTTCAACAAGCAAAAATCTTGAAATTAAAGAGTTCACCCATGGCCGGTTCTTGATAATTGATGAAAAAAAGCTTTACCAAGGATCACTTAAAGATCTTGGAAAACGATGGTTTATTACGATTTATCGTAATGCTCAA
>CAYYOI010000078.1:0-5447 GCA_964473285.1 uncultured Methanosarcinales archaeon
GTTGGTTTTTTCTATTAATTCAGGAGTAGTTAAAACTCATCGGAGATACTGTTTTCCGTCTGAACCCCAACTAGTAATCCTTAAATATTCCCTCATCACTGAAAATCTCATGAGAGTAACAATTGCCAGGAATTGTGGTTTTTGTTCAGGTGTAAGAAGAGCAATCAACATAGCAAGAAAAAATGCTCCTGCCCATACACTTGGCCCTTTAGTCCATAACAAGAGGGTTATATCCCAACTCGAGGAGATAGGAGTACATGTAACAGATTCTCCAGATGTGAAAGGAACAATAATCACCCGGGCACACGGCACCCCAAAAGATGAGATGCGGGAAGGTATGATTGATGCCACCTGTCCCGGGGTATACAGTCTCCATATAGCAGCACTTGAATTTGAAGCAAAAGGTTACTACGTCCTTATCTATGGTAATGAGAATCATCCAGAAATAAAAGCCCTAGTGAGTTATCTCCATGAAGCAGAAGTCACCAAAGAACCTACCGCCTATGATAAGCCTGTAGCCTGCGTCTCACAGACCACAATGAGCCCAGTAGATTTTCATGCCTTTGTCGATGAGACAAGGCGATTGAACCAGAAAACTTTGCATAAGGATACAATCTGTCGGGCAACCCAGGAAAGGCAAGAAGCTGCAATAGACCTTGCAAAGAAAGTGGACCTCATGATAGTCATAGGAGGCTTTCACAGCTCAAACACCTACAAGCTTGCAGAGGTCTGCAAACCTTACTGCCCCACGTACCATATAGAATCAGTCATTCCTGATGAGGCCTGGAAGGTGGGACATATTGGTATTACAGCCGGAGCATCCACTCCTGATGAACAGGTACAGGAAATATACCAACTTCTCCAAAAATAATTTAAAGCCATCACCTTTCTCAAAGCAAATGCTCTACATGATCGGAATAGGGTTGCACGACCCAAAAGACATCACATTCAAAGGCCTTGAAGCCATAAATAAAGCAAGTCGAGTCTATCTGGAATACTATACCTCCAAATATGCAGACATAGAGGGACTGCGTTCATTTACAGGAAAGGATATAATCCTTGCAGACAGGGATATGGTTGAATCAGGCACAGTTTCTATCTTAAAGGATGCTGACAAATCAGATATAGCCTTCCTGGTGATAGGAGACCCTTTTGCAGCAACTACTCACATAGGCCTGAAACTTGAAGCAGAAGAGAAAGGGATTCCTGTCAAGGTTATACACAATGCCTCTGTTCTTACAGCTATAGGAATAACAGGACTTGAACTTTACAAGTTTGGCAAGGTGACAAGCATACCTTTTGGCTATGAAAAAGTTACAGCACCTATTGAAGTCTGCAGGAAAAATCAGCAGATGGGACTTCATACCCTTTTCCTACTGGATCTTGATCCGATAAATGACCGTTTCATGACAATAAATGAAGCTTGCGAATATCTAAAGCCCCTTGAACCAGCTGTTGCAATAGGTTGTGCTGGCCTTGGTGCAGATAATCCTGAGATTATATCAGGTACCCTAACAGAACTGCAGTCTCATAATTTCTTTCTTTTTCCGCAATGCCTCATAATACCAGGCAATCTCCATTTCATGGAAGAGGATGCAATCAATCGAAACTGACACCAAGATGATTAAGAATTTCCTGCTGTCCTTCCATAAGTGTTGGATCAGACTTTGACACCCTTAATTTGATGTGATACTGGTTCTTTCGTGAGATATAAAAAGAATTACGCACTTGCTCGTCACCTTTTTGGACCTCAAGGGATCTCACCTCTCCTCTTGTAGGAAATTCAGGAAGATTTTGGGCGGAATATATTACCCCGTCCCTTCTGGTCCTGAACCTGCAAAGTGATAGATAGTTTACATATTGCCTGGCCATATTAGACACATCAAAGACAGATTGGCCTTTCTTTATCCCAAAAACGCGTCCTATAGAATAGACCCGATCCATTAGCCTGGGATCCACAAGTGCCTGTTTCATAAGGTCACTAAGCCCGTTCTCTACTATCGGTTCATCTACCTTTGCCCGGCAATATCTTTCATCAGGTCTTGCTTCATCAAGCATGCATGTACCTGTCCTGAAGCGGTTAAGCAGATCAGATGAATCACTATAAAGTCCAATAATATGGCTTTTAACTCCATCCATATTCTTTTTAAGTCCGATTGGCCCACATATCCCCTCTGCAACATGAAGTTCCTCAGGTGATAATCGAACGATCTGGCTCTTCGCATCAAACCATTCTTTAACCATATCAAGATCTCTCCTTGAAAATCTGACCTGCTTATTTTCAAGCCCCAGTTCCGAGGAAATATTTTCCATGGCATTGGAATAAACATCAGAACCAAGCAGTTCCACCCTGTTTTTAGTATATCTTAATCTTAATTTCTCTTTTGCAATCAAACCCAGCGGGTTATTCTCCCTTTGCGGAAGAAACACATCAGAGGTCACACTTACCTCAATTGAGGACGCATAACTGAAAGGAAGTTCCAAAGTCATAAAATCATCCAGAGAAAAGGCAACGTCAATCTTTCTTTCTGTTTCTTCCTCCCTGTAAAGCCTTTTCATCAATTCCCTGTCAAGTTCATTAACAACAAGATTTATGTCAAGATATTCCTTATCATAAGCCATTGAACCCCTTCCTGACGGAAGACTGATTCGCTTATCAAGCTCTTCCATTTTTCCCTTCTGCAAGATCTCCTCAAATTTCATGGAATTTTGGAAATTAGATACTCTATTTAAAACCCCATGAATAAGTTTTTTTTCAAAAGGTGAATCAACCAATATAACAGGGTTTTTCTAGAAAATGACCAGCATCACTACTACGAAGACCAATATTTACAAAAAAATGTAAGGTGACGGGGTGCTTACGGGGATGTCACCTTCTTCTAAAAAGAAAGTAGGTCGAATTCAATGCTGTAGGAATTGTTTGAGAAACCCCAAAAAAACACAAAGCTTTAAAAAATACCTTTGACCCTCTATACAGAGATGGTATTAAAGAAGAAAAAGAAGCCTGTAAAAAAATCATTCAGGCCTCAATCCACTGAATCTGAAGTTGTTCGTGTAAGGGTTCCCAAGAACAATGAAGTACTTGGGATACTTGATCAGCGTCTTGGTGGGTCAAGGGCTCATGTAAGGTGTCTCGACGGTAAGACCAGGAACTGTCGTATCCCAGGCAGGTTGAAAAAGAAATTGTGGGTTCGTCCAGGAGATGTTGTCCTTATAGAGCCATGGGAGTTCGGCGGAGATGAGAAAGGAGATATCATATTCAAGTATAAACCCAATCAGGTCAATGTTTTGAGAAAAAAGGGATTATTGAAACAGTTGGATGATTTTGAAGAATTCTAATGCAAATGTTCTGCAAGTCTTATATTTTTGTATTTCACCCTTCCATCATCAACAGTCAATATTCCGGTCTGGCCTGCATCAAGATGCCCTGTGTTCCAGAAAAGTTCATCGCATAATTCTCCTTCCGGGACACGAGTTCCACTGCGGTCATGAGCCATGTGCCCACTTTCTTGAAAATGGCAGTTTATGGCCTTTCTTATCCCCCTCTCCTCGTACAATCCTTTCAGATAGACATTCCCTCTGTTCTCCTTGCGAAGTTTTAGAGGATAACCATTCCTTGCTATCTCCTGTGCTGCCTGCAGCGGCAGGATTGCTCCTTTACGAATCAGTCTTTTATTCAGGAGAAACTCCTCAGTCACCTCAGCAAACTCAGCCATGTCCACTGCCCTTTCATGATCAAATCTTCTTGGGATATGATGATGCTCCTATCCGGGTCAGTCACAATATACCTCAAGTCATTTATGTTACTTTATTGCAGGACACCCTCAGCAATACTCTCCTCATGGGCCTGAATATACTGATCCAGGGTCTCGAAACGTAAGAGTGAGTCTTTTGACTGTACATATCTTCCGCTGGGGATAAGATTTCCAATAAGATATTCTCCACCGTAGGAAAAATCTGTCCTCGGTAAAAAGATAAGGCTATGGTCTCTTTTTTCAATTACCTGCTCTTTTGCAGCATCCATGATATTGGATATATCTTTCCTTGAAATATTTCATGACAGGCTCATATACAAGGAATGTATCACAGCTTCCAGGTTGTACATAGCTCTCCAGCCCGCTTTTTCCGATAGAATGCATGACAAATGCGAAATATTCCTGGCCTCTTTCCAGGCTACTATTCTGATTGCATAGATCTCCATTCACAATAAGCTTTTTTGCACCCTGTCTCCTTAGGATGGCAAGGGTCACAGGAAGGATATTTGGTTCATTATGCAAATCAGAGATAATTCCATAATGAATCATCCACTCTTATAATCAATTCATCTATATAAATTTTCCTTGTAGTCCCCTAAAAGTAAAAATCTTCCGGAAAAAGCACAAATCTTTTTATAAAATCCTTGTTTTATGTTTCCTATGAGAAAACGCCTTGCACGAAGCCTTATGGTCCTTTTGCTGCTATTCTTTGTTCTGTTCCTAATCGGTATACAGGGTATTAGGCATGGGCATTCTGTATTCGGCCTTGGTATAAACCCTCTAATAGAGAACCTAATAATTCTTAGTCTCTCTATTGTCGGAATCCTGATGTCCTTTAGAGAATTAATACTTACCTAGTCTTCAAAGTACAGCTCTTCCTTGCTCTTGGTGAATGTTCCTGTAAGGTCCACCCATCCTTGTTTCTTCTCTTTTTGGAATAGTGACAATAGTCGCTTTATCATTTCAATTCACTCTCCAATTCTTTTATCCGTTTTTTCAGGTTTTCAATTGTCTTTGAATTATCCTGCTGTGACAGCAAACTGCCGCACTCAGGGCATTTGAACTCAAAATTTATGGCCTGGTCAAAATCGACTCTCACGCATAATGAAGGGCACAAGAAGAACATTCCCTGGTTTGCTTCTTCTTTTTCCAGCTTTTCCTGCAAAGTCGCAAGTTTTTGCTCCTTAAGTTCCCTTACAAGCTGTTTTATGCGGGGGTTGTTGAGTGTCCAGTAACTGATATACCAACCCTTTATCCTATCCTTTTTCCTGTGATAAACTACAATATTCTTGTCAAACATCCTGTAGAGCATGTTTCGGGTTTGATTTACCTCAAACTCTAGCTTATCAGCAATCTCGAACTCAGAGATGTCTTTCTTATTCTTCAGGTAATGCATTACTGGCAATACATCTTCCCCGACAAGCTCTGCTACAGTTTCCTCCATAATTTTTGTGGTTATTTTCATGCCTTGGTTTCTCCTAATAACAGGTTATATATAAATTTTATTGTGATTTGTTACTATGTAGTAATAAATTTTACATTTTTTTACTACCGCTTGATTTGTCTTCTCGGGTTTCCCCTATAAAAAGCTTTTGTCTGTATGTTTTTTTTAGGATTTTTAAACATTTCGTACAAAATGAGTTTTTCTAAAAAATAGTAGAATATATATATTAAAATGGCAGGATACCATAT
>CAYYOI010000079.1:0-3511 GCA_964473285.1 uncultured Methanosarcinales archaeon
TTGTTATCCTCCTGCAAGGCAGCACCATTTTCTTTTTAAGTATCGGAGATACTGGCATATACCGAAATATTTATAAAACAGATTTTGTTACTCTCAAATGTTGACAAAAAGAGTGGTATGATGGAGAACAAAATCTTTGTAACGACCAGGAATTCTGAGGAGATATATGCAGCAATAGGAGCCGGAGCTCATGCGATAACAATACCAATTGAGAAATATGAGAAGGAGCTATTCTCATATGCAAAAATACAAGGGTGTCAAGCTTATCTTGGGTGTGACAGGATAATCACAAACGAGGAGCTCTCATTCTATCTAAAACAGATTGAGGCGGCAATAAGTGATGGAATAGATGGATTGTATCTTAGTGATATAGGTATAGCTTCAGTTGTCAAGTCACATACTAATATTCCTGTGATAATATCAGCTCAAACCAAGATCACGAATTACGAGAGCCTGAAAAAGTTTTCAGTTGGAGATGTAATAATCCTTTCGCCTGAGATAACAAGAGAGTCCTTTGTTGAGATCAAGAAAAGGACCAATGCTATAGGTATAATCGTGCAGGGGATAATAGACCAGTTCTATGGAGGGATTAAACTTCCTGAGATGAGCCTTTACCCTCACCTGGATGAATTTGAGGGGTTAGTGTTAACAATAATCCCAAAGGGAAAGGAAGCAAGTGATCTTTACAGGACTGTGAAAGTGTATGCCCAGGCAAGCAAGGATGCAGAAGAAGAGATTGGGATGGCTTCAAAAAGGCCTTTGTTCACAGGAATATTCAGTAAGAGAAAGATAACAAAAAAAGGTGTTTTTCTTGGCAAGGTTTCCAGAGGATGCCTTGAACTGCAAAGGGAACTGCAGAAAGGAGAGCAGATACTCATCAATAACGGCAAGCGCGGGACATTATTCAAGATCACATACATACTCAAGGACAAGGAGCGTGTTGAAAGGGCAGAAGTGGGAGAGAGGATCCAACTGCGATATCCTCATTTCAAGGGTGGCAATTCAATCTTTAAGATGGGGCTTGCAAAATTTGATATCCCTATAAAGAGAAGACCTGTAACACTGTCCTATGAAATGACAGAAAAAGGATTTGTGATTACGCTTCAGGATGAAAGAGATACAGTCCATGCTTCAGCTGAAGTGATGAAGGCAGAGAAAAAAGCGATCACAAAAGAGGAGTTTGAAGGAAAGCTTTGCAGGACATATAATTCTCCGTTCAGGATAGAAAAGATTTCAGGGGATTTCACAGAAGGATTGCACATATCATACTCAACAATCAACAGGGTCCGTAACGATGCACTTGCAAAGCTTGAAGAGAAGCACCTGGACAGGTTCAGGAGAAAACGTATAGGATTAAGCCCTTCGATCATCGAAACACAACCTAAAAAGACAGAGCTTTATGTTAAGGTGAACAGCCTTGATGCTGCAATGGAAGCGATTGATGCCGGAGCAGACCTGATATACTATGATATATTCTCTCCTGATGTACTGGATTGCAAGGAAATGTGCGCTAAACAGAATGTGCCTCTTTACCTGATAACACCAAGGACTATCCAGGAAAAAGAATTGCATCATATAATGAAGCTAATAGAGCATTACAACCCAGAAGGGATTCTTGTAGGAAACCCAGCCTTACTCAGGGTAAAGGCAAAAAAGCATCTTGACAGCAATTTTTTGATAGGAAACAGCGAATCACTCAATTACTGGAATCTTCCGGCAATTGTCTCAAACCCTATAAATGACGAAAGGGCTATCCTTTTTGCACATGGAAGGCCTATCATGACAAGCACCAGATTTGAAGTGCGAACTAAAGGAGAGATTACTCCTTACGGGGATACTGTCCTCTATGGAAAACACATAGATAGGTCAGAGCAGGGAAAGTTATTCCTAGATGTAGACGAGAATGTTACTGCAACACTCAAACGTTTCAAGATGACTGTCTAGCGTCTATCCACTTTCTTCCTGTGCTCATCACAGAGCCTGTAAAGCCTTTTTGTTCGTGGATTCTTACGGGTCACTTTCTTACCGCAAAGAATACATCGGCCTTCTGATCTCCTGCGATGGTACAGTTGGGAGACACGCTCAGATGTTGACAGTTTGTACCTGCTTATCTGGATGTGGAATCCCTTATAAAGGAAACTACCGATTGCTTTCTCTGAGCCCTTCTGCAGCTGATCCACTAACTTGCGTAGGGTGTTTATAGTTACTTTCTTCGGTTCCATATAATAATAAGAAAAAAAGTTCTACCTAATATATCTTTCGTTAACCGGTAGAAAAGTCAAGGGTAAACTGTTCTTCTTCCATACTGATTGTGGCACTATCAATGGTGACATCACTATCATCCACTTTAAGGCAGTAACAACCTTCTTCAGGAAGTTCTACAGTCTGTTCTTTGTCCTTGTCACCGTCTTCCCAGCGGAAGGTGAGTGTCTCTATCTCTTCACCATTGCAATTATCCTTCATCACATGGACAACATACTGAAGCCAATCAACACCATACTGGGACTCAAAAGTCTCACCGCCTTTAAAGGATACAGTAGCAGTTGTACCTTCAACATCAACAGCGGGGTTAGGATTTACTTCCTTTTTAACTCCAAACTTAGATAGTGTTAGGTGGTATTCGCCGCTCTCATGAGCTGTGCCTGCACAATTGAGTTCTGGTTCTTCTGGTTCTTTGGGTTCCTGAGGCTCTTGAGGCTTTTGGGGTTCTTCAGGCTTGTCAGGTATTACATACTCTGAGACTTTGCCAGCAGTCACCTGCACGTCGTTTGCAGGGAAACTGTTTGATTCGTATTCAAGGAGGGATTTAGCTGCCCTCTTGGTGTCCTCTGCACTGTAACCTGCAACCATCAATGCTTTCTTGCCCTTGTAATCAACCATTTTGAGTCGGCCTTTGCCAGATTCAAACTCAGCAGTACATGAACCAGACCCGATGATCTCCTTGCTGATTGAATTCACACAAGGCCCACCGAATAATATGAGGTTTGATGAACCGCTTTTATAGTTCTTATCAAGGACAACGTCAGGCATTGCCACATCCATTGACTGGCATTCTGATGAGGTTTCAAGGGATTGCTCTTTTCCTTCAGCTGATCGCACATAGACCAAATGCTCAACCTGCTCATCAGCGGATAACAACATGTAACTGTCTGATTCATCAGCGCCCATAAGGCTTGAGATCTGCCCGTATGGAACCGCACCCTGCTCGTTATCAGTCTCTCCTACGTCAAACATGAACTTTCTGTCATTTGTGAATGTAGGATAACATGCGTTCTCCATGAATGCATTGTAGATTGTCTCATCCAAATGGATACCAATTGGATCAAGCGAAGCATCGTGTTCATCTGTCACTGCATCAAGGATCTGTTTTTTGTTTGCACCATCTATACATCTTTCAACATTCTGGATCTCAAGATAGTCCTCTTTTTCCTCAACAGTCAATCTCACTGAATCATGCATTGTTTTCAGTGCTTCTGTTGTTGTAACCGGATTTTCATCGATTGAGACGCCA
>CAYYOI010000079.1:3611-5379 GCA_964473285.1 uncultured Methanosarcinales archaeon
GTTCAGGCCGTATTTTGTAACCAAAACAGGTTTTGCGCCTGGAGTGATTGAGCCATCATTGTCAAGGTCAACTGTTATAGGACCATCATCTTCATCAGTGAAACTGATGGTATATTCCTTATTCTTCAGCATGAGTGATGAAGATGTTTCACCTTGACTATATGAAACCTCAATCTCTTTTCCTGATCCCTTATCAACGAAAGTCAGGACATTGTCTCGTGAATCATGATCCTTATACTCAACAAGATGAGTATAGCCTGTTGCTTCAGGAATCGTTTTATAACCGTCGCTTGTTACAAGGAAATGGTCTTTTACCTGTATGGGTTCCCCTTCTGTTGCAACAACTGCATAATCCTCATTTCCGAACCTGGAAAGATTACCATAGAATAAAGGGATGTTCAGCTGTTCATCCAGCTTGTTCATGAAGTCAAGGGTATATTCCTTATCATCCACAGGTGTCAGAGTGATTGTCTCCATATTGACTTCTTCAGGGGTGCCTTTGTAAAATATGTCAAAACCATTCAAAAACAGCTGGTTGGGGTCTTCAACCACATCTGAAAGGCCTTGTCCTCCCTCTACAAAATGGTCCTGCTCAGGAGTCCATTTGACATTGATTGATTCAAGCTTTAAGATGTCAGATTCAACTGAACCTTCAATCTTTACTGCGGTTCCTTCAACTTCATCAGAACCCTGGTAGTAATTGATGGAATCATATGAATCATCAGTTATGTCGTTATCCTCTATCTTGATCTTTTGTGGGCCAACTGAAAGGAGAGCCATGTCTGCATCTGAACTCTGCAGCAATAACTTTTTCACGTTTATTACCGGACCATCCTCTACTTCAAATGTTTCTCCTTCATTGAGTGTTTTTGATTCATCATTGACCTCAATGAGAATCTCTGCATCATTGCCAGAAGTATAGATGGCCTTGACCTTGATTTCATAGTCAACACCATTGATAGTATATGTTTTTGATTCATACTCGTTGATGAATAGTTCGTTGCTGTCTGCCAAAAAAGTCAGGGAAAGAGATTTATTGTTCTCCAATAAGGCTTCAACGATATTGAAATCCTGGTCAAAAAGCTTTATGCTCTCGTCCTGGAGTTCCAAAGTTGTACCTTCAATCTTGGATTCAAGAGCCGAAGGAAATACTAAGCTATATTCATAAGCCATAGCATCCTTCTCAAAGATCAGGTATGTCTTTGGAATCTCATCCTCATCCCGTGGCACTCCTTTTGCAATTGCAAGGGAAGGAGTTATATTCTTTCCGATATAGAGGTACTGCTCATAATCAAAAGTGCCTTGGTCATTCTTTAATTGTTCTGGTGCAAATGCACTGAATTCATTCTCGGTTATAGGGGATACGATACTTATTGATTCTCCACCTTCAACCATATTGTTTGTCTCTCTCATCAGGACATTCTCAGAAGAGATAACAGGTTCAGACTCGCAGTCTCCTGAGGCTTGCAGGTTCTGCTGCAGGGTGAGTCCAAAATTGACTGCTGTGATAAAATCTTCTGGGCCTGCATTTTCCCCAACTATCATCTGGGCATTGAATGTATCATCTTTTGCCAGAATAGAAGGAAATTCAGAAAGATCTGCGTTGACGAGGACCCCTAACAGGATAAATATGATTGCAATTCCATAGGACTTCATTTTGTACCTCTCTTTTATCTCTCCTCTGATTTAATACTTATAAAAATATTTCTATTTTTTCGAGTTTTTCTAAAAAATCTGCTTTAGGCTTCCAGCCTAAGGAAAGTTAGCA
>CAYYOI010000080.1:0-4934 GCA_964473285.1 uncultured Methanosarcinales archaeon
TTGCTAACTTTCCTTAGGCTGGAAGCCTAAAGCAGATTTTTTAGAAAAACTCTGTAAGATGCCGATACTTATTTAAATGATGATTCACCCCTGACAAGAATGTACGATATACCACCACCAGACCATTATTTTAAGGCACTTTACCAGACTCCAATCTATTCCCCTTCATTCAAATCACCCAGTGATTCCTACCAGAGAGAATACCTAAGCTCCGCCATAGACCGGGAACTAAAAGAGCTTTACAATGGAGCATATTGAAGCCCTCATCAATAAAGCCAGGCAATTAGAGGGCATTGACAATTCTAAGGCAGCCAAGGCTTACTTGATTGCAGCCCAGCAGATGATAAAAGACAGGCATTCTGACGTTCACAGAGCAAAAGCCCTCTTTGAAAAAGGTAAAGCGCTCAAAGGACTTCATACCCAGCAAAAATCAGACGCATTTTCTCATATTGGAGGCTTGGAACATGTCAAAGAAGAGATCCGCTTGCGCATCATAGAGCCCTTCCTGAACCCTGAATTATTCAGGATGTATGGCAAACAACCAGGAGGAGGAATACTTCTCTACGGGCCACCTGGCTGCGGTAAGACACTCATAGCAAGAGCCATAGCTGATCAGCTTGATGCCGAATTCAAGGCAGTACAAAGCGCAGACATAGAAAGCAAATGGATTGGTGAAACCCAACAAAATATCCGGGAACTTTTTGAAGAAGCCAGATCAAAAAAGATGATTCTTTTTTTCGACGAGTTTGATATTCTTGGAAGGGACAGGTCCGAAACTACCCACGAACACTCAAAAGACAAGGTTTCAGCCCTTCTCTCAGAGATTGACGGGATCAATGAGAACCGACTCCTCCTTCTTGCCGCAACAAACGAGCCCTGGGCAATCGATCCAGCCTTGAGAAGGGAAGGAAGATTCGGACGCACACTTTTCGTACCCCTTCCTGATTACAAAGCACGAATCACCATCATGAAGAATATAATGAAGGACAGGCCACTCGGTTCGTTGAACTTCGAAAGCCTGGCACGAAAGACCATGGGCTTTTCCGGAGCTGATATCACTGCGATCTGTGAGATCTCAACTGATTGCGCACTTAACCGTGCCATTGCAACAAAAAATAAAGAATACATCACCATGAATGACTTTACGCAAGCATTGGAGAAGCATAACTCCATCGTGCATGAATGGTTCATGAAAGCAACCCAACAGATTGAGAAAAGAGGAATGAAAGACAGCTTTAAGGAAATCAGCGAAGCCTACCATGAACTTGAAAAGATAGAAATGATCCGCACGGGCAACCTTGATTATTTTCTTACCAATGAATAAGTGTGCGCTCGGTAGTTACTCCATCTTATCATCTCAAAAAGATCAAAGGGTGTTCACTTCGCTCATTGCGCACATATTAAGAAATACCTTCTGCTTTAAAAGACTTATGAGATTTTGGCATCAACACACACCCTATGGACTCGTGGTGCGTATTGCCCGCACTTGACAATGTCTGAGGACAATACCTCTCTTCCAGCTCTCTTTGCCGCCTCTTCCACCTTTTCACGTGCAAGCTCAAACTCACTCTGGAAATCATAGAAATGCAGCCAGCCTCCTGGTTTCAAGGCTTTCAATGCAACATCAAGAAAATGTTCCCCTGTCTTTGGCAGAGGCATTATGACCCTGTCAAAAATCCCAAGTGTAACCTCATTGACATCCCCGCATATCAATTCAACATCAACCTTGTTTAAAGTCCTGTTCTTCTCTGCGTAACTGTGCGCATCAGGATTCTTCTCAACCCCCACTATGCGTTTTATCTTATTATGCTTTGCAATCACTATAGGAAAAGGCCCAATCCCGGAAAACATCACAAGGACCTCCTCTCCTTCTTTTACCAACTCTGCTATCCTTTTCCTTTCAGTACTGCTTCTGCTCGAGAAATAACAAGTCTCAGGGTTCAGGTAAAAAGTGCATGCATTCTCCCGGTATTTGGTCTCCTTACGCTCTTCTCCCGCAACCACACTCAAAGGCTGCGTCCTGAATTCGCCTTCGTGTATCCCTGACTTCTTGCATACCACATTGACATTCTTATGCAGCGACAATACAGTCTCTCCTATCAGCTTCTCCCTGTGCTCCAGTTCCTCAGGAATATCTATGATCGCTATATCCCCTACTATATCATAAGAGCGCACTACCTTTTCCATCTCCTCTTCAGTGAGCTTTCCTTCCAGTGCTTCCTTCAGTGTCTTAGGCTTCATCTTAAAAATCCAGTAAAGAGCGCTGTTGGCTCTCTTTCATTTGCTCATTCAATGCTTCCAGAGTCGAGTCCACCCTTTCAGCCGAGAAATTATGTCCGTCCACAAGTATCCTTTTTACCTCGGTCCCGTTCACATCCCCCCATTCAAGAGAATAATCATCAGAAACAGGCATTTTCTTTATCTGGTAGAACACTTCCTGCCACGAAGTCTCAAAAGGCCATTTCGCATCCAGGAAAAGCTCATCAAAATCCTTTCCGTATTTTTTCAATAGTTTTAGCGCGGTTTTTGGCCCAACTCCTTTTACCCCGCCGATGTTATAATCAGTACCCACTAACATGCCTAATACGATAAGCTGGTCACGGTCAAGAGAAAGTGCATTCAATACCTCAAAAAGCTCTATAAGCTCAGGTTTCACACGCACAGAAGAGCTTCCTTTCTTCCTCCTTCCCACGATGGAAAGGTTCTTCACGATACGATCAGCTCCAAACATCAATACATCATTATCCTGGGTTGCAACAGCAAAACAATCTCCCTTTCTCACCATATGCGCAGCCTGTGCCTCCGCCTCATAAGGCGCCTCCACAACAGGTATACCCATGGCCTGCAGCAAAAGCCTGGCCTCATTGATCATCTCTTTTGTTAGCCTGGTGGATCTCGAAGCATACTTTCGCATCCCTTCCACATCCCCCTCGCTCACAGATTTTTCATAGAGTTCTGCTGCTTCTGTCTTCAGCTTGCTTCTCCTTTCAAGCTCCTTTCGCTTAAGTTCAGGCACCTCTCCATCAAAAACATATACCAGTTTAATCCCTTTCTGCATTAGATTGGTCGTTCGTGTGAAAAGGCCTGTCAGATGGCTTGTCACGTTTCCTTTGGAGTCCTTCAGTACAGAACCATCCCTCTGCCTTATAGTTGTCAGGAACTGGTAAAGGAACAAAGGCCCATCCACCACAATGACCCTGTTAGACAATTCCTCAATTAAGAATTCCCTTGCTTGTACAAGATCTGTTATATCAACTCCCATCCATGCTCACCACAGTCATAGGCAGCTTTTGCAGTTGCTCTTTTGCTTTTTTGGTAAGTATCCCGGTTGTAACAAAAAGTACCGGCAACTTTTTCATCTGTCCAGCAACAAAAGCAGATGATATATCACCATCATTTACCTGCTTCTTTTTTCTCGCCTTGCAATGATAAGGTAACTCCCCTACCTCTGTCTTTATGACAACATCAAGATCAATATCCGAGTTTTTCCGCTGTACAGTATGATCCCTTACAATAACCCCTCTCTCAGCTAAGAACCCTGCAACTTCTGCAGCAAATCCATCAACAATAGCACTTCCTTCATTTTTCCCGGACCATTCACTCAGCCTTCTCAAATCTTTGGTCTCCTGGCTTTTCACTGATTCCTGGATTCCTCTTGTCTCCTGGTTTTTAATCGATTCCTGGTTTTCGTTTTTTGGCTGGCTTGTCTCTGGCTTTCCGGTTACCTCTTGGCCTTTCACTGATTCCTGCCTTTCCTCAGGTTCCTGAATCTCTGCTTTCTTTTCCGTGATTACATTTGAATCTTCATAAGAGCTCCCAGCATTCTGCTCAGAATGATCAGAGCTTACTTTCTCCTCAGAATAATCTTCACTTCCCTCTGATTTCACATCAAAAAAACCCTTAAGCAAAGGCTCAACATCAGAAACTAAAAACCACTTCCAAAAAAGATGCTTCTCCCCATTATAAGTCACCTCGATAGCCTTTGCAAAATCAGGTATATTTCTCAATGAAACCCGTACAAGAGTATCCTGGTCCTTATCCCTCAATACCTTTCTCTCCCTTAGAGATTCACAAGTCTTCTGGTCCTTCTCATTCAAATAAGAAGTATAACCCTCAAGTTTATCCTCATGTTCAGGAAGATAATACAATCTTGATCTTCCGACAGTAAAATTGGTCATTCGCACCTTGCCAGACTGCACTAGCTCAGAAAGCATTGCTGAAGCAAGAAAAGAATCTTTCTTCAGGTGATTTGCAACCTCCATAGGCACACAAGGCCCTTTTCTTCGCATAAAAGCAAGAATTGTATCATACATGGTCACGGCCTCTTCCAGGCAATCTCATAATAAGTAACATCACCCTCATCATCCACAAGCCCCAGTAGAAGGCGTTTTTTCGTAGAGTGCGCCACCCTGTTCTTTGCAGCAAAATCATACCAGGTAAGCACAGCTCCCTCGTGCACAGGATATACCACCCATTTGGCATGATCCTCTCCAGGCTTAACACCCTTATCATACACCCTGAAATCTCCCCCGAACTTAAGCGCAGTCTTCACTATATAGCCCCTGCGCCTGAGATCTGCAAATACAGTATACCTGAGCACAAAATGAGGTTCTACCCTTTTTGCCCTTTTTATGAACCTTTCAATGGTATATTCCTTTCCCCTCTTATCCTTGACTTTTATCTTACCCTTTTCAAGCAAGAAAAGCGCCTCAAGTAAAGACAACTGCAACTCTCCAGTCTTCAGGAGTACCCCGAACCTGCTCTTATTGTAAAGATCCCGGGTAGGATCACTTCCCTCAAGATTCACGAATTCCCCTGAGAACACACCTATCATGACCAAAAAGAGGTAAAAGTCCTTTAAAAAGATTACTATCTCCTGGGCTTTGTGTAAGAAGTAGGCCCGATAACCGACTTTTTACACAGGATTTGGACTT
>CAYYOI010000081.1:0-4834 GCA_964473285.1 uncultured Methanosarcinales archaeon
AGGCTTATAAGCTCATAATCCAAAGATTATTCGCTTGTTAAGTCAACAATGTCTCCTTATTGTGCAAGATTTCTCGCCTTTATAATTATTGGGTACCTTTTAGGGTACCCTTTGCGGTAACACAAATTTTACCTTTTTTGTATCCCCATCATATATTAAAAATTGTAAACACTACAGGGGTATGAGCAAGTACATAAAACTAGGAATTCGGGTAACTCCTAAGCAACATAAAATCCTTCAGGCTAAAGCCAAATTTGCAGGATATACAAAAGTTGCTTTTTATGTTCGTGCATTCCTATTCAAATCAATACCTATGAAGGATAAGGTCGATGCCATATACAAAAAAATATGTGGAGACAAGGGAGGGCTTTGATATGCTTAGAGGAGAAAGAAGGAGCTTCTTTTGTCCTAATAAATTGTGGAAGGAACTCCTGTAGCCTTCTTCACTACTCCATGTTTAGTGCCCTTTCCGTGAACGCTGCATGGAAAACCCAGGCGGGATAATATCCTTGACACATGCTGTGTGACAAATTTTCTTCATACCTCTTCTCAATGAAATTAGCTATTAGCAAGCCGACTGGCAGGCTCTGGATTACAGTATAGCGATCGGCAAGAAGAGATTGTGCTATTCACTCGCTGCATCCCACACGACTTCAAACTGCTGGATGAAGGATCTGGAGACACTCTCTGATTCTATGACTATCGTGATGGAGTTCTCTTCATCATTATGGATGCCCATTATGACAATGCCATGGGTGATGCTGTAGCTCACGGGCGAGGCGAAATTGAAGTAGCGTATGTCTGCCTCCCGTTCATGCTCCCTGGAGCGGTCCCGCTTGGATGAGATGTCCAGCACCTTCCTGATACGTAGACCTAGTTCTCGTCTCCAGGGTTGTTGGTTGAAGACGAAGAAATCGTACACCTTGTTGGAATAACCGGACCTGGATGTCACCCCTAATATATTCACAAAACCGGATTCCCTCACATATGCCAGTTCTTTCTGATAAGCTGATTTGATCCCGTTCAAACCCTGGAAGACCTCTATTCGTACATCTTGCTTCCCTGCATTGATCTTTTTGAGCAGATCGGGCATCAGTGCATCAAATTCTTCCTTCTGCTCTTGTATCTCGCGTTCCTTCTGCGCAATATAGTAGTGGATGTTTTTCGGATCAGCAGGGCTGAAGTATCTCGTGCCTGATTTGACCACCGAAGAGATGAATCCCTTTTTGTGCAGGGAATCGAATACCTCATATATCCTCCCTGAGTTCAATCCGGCCTTTTTCAAAATCTCGCCGGATTTCGCCTCGCCGAGCTCGAGAAGAGCCATATACACCTGTATTTCGCTTTGGTTCAGACCAATCTGTTTCAGGATGTCGGATAGCATGTGCATTCCATACCACCGGGGATTTATAATTGTTTCTATTACTCCCCACTTTGAGGGGGGAAATATTTAACACTCTATGCAGATTCTTATATAACTATACGATGGTAACAGAAGTTACCAGAGGTGAGAAATCATGCAAAAAGATGCGAAAACGGTTTTAGTGGTGGATGATACGATTTCTTCCTATAATGAGAATAGTGCCTTCAGCAGTATGTATGAATACGCCAGGAAACAGGGGTACGGCCAATACCTGCCACCAGATGAAAAGAAGGAGAAGTTAAGGTCATTCCATGAAGCTCTTGCGGAAGAATCGGACAATGGTCTGATTAGCTTCAAGGATCTTGAAGGGTGTGTATCAAGGGCAGCCCAAAGCATTGGGTTGTCTTATCACCCGGATAATAGGGAAACGAGCATACTGCAAGGATATGCAGCAGAGAACCAGGCATTCATAGAGCAGGGAATCGATCTGCAATACGTGGTTGCTGAGCCTTTCAATGAAAGAAACGTGCTTGAGAAGGTGCTCTCCCGGGATTATGACGTCCTGCTTCTGGACATGGGATTTAATTGCACGCCTGAAGGGCTGGCGCAGCTGGCACAGGAATCACGGATAGCGAATCTTTATCAGCAACAGGGCTGCTACAGGCATGGGTTCAATCCCGGCGGGATTTATGTTGCCAAGAGGCTTGAAGAATCAGGAAGAGGCTACTCTTTCTGGACACAGGATTTTGGACACGCGGAGGAGAACATGAGAGTTGCAGAAGAGCTTGGTCTGCTCTCTCGAACAAACATCAAGGAGGCAGAACGTGATGAGAGAAGGAGTATCGAGCAACTCAAAGAGATTCCTTTCCAGTATGATCATCACAGACAGGATGAGACCGTCGGGAGCGATTCAACGGGAAAGCTGATTGTGAGCAGGAAGAACATCTATTCACGAACGGCTAAATTCCTGAGGATTGTGGATATTGCATCGCAGTTTAACGAACTTCGCTTGCGAAGTTGGGTGGAGCCTGCAAGGCGATACCGTTAAGGTGCTGTTAAGCGAGGCGAAGAGTGAAACGACGAAAGCGCAGCATCCCCTTGAGTTAATTTTGTGCCCCGGTAATATAATCTTTTATTGTATTTTGAAATAAAGAAGAAGACCAAATATCATTATGACCTTTTCCTTCAATTAAAACATAATTTTTGTTTTTGTTCGAAATACTTTCAAATAAATCTTTAGAAAATCTATTTGGTATTACCAAATCATTATTTCCATGAAGAATCAATAAAGAACCTTCGTAATTTTCAAGCCATTTAATATTATCGTACTTTTCTCTTAGAAGTATAAATGCAGGATAAACAATATATTTTGATTGAACAACATCAACTAACTTTGAAAAAGGAGTGACTAAAATCAATTCATTAACATTGCCTAGATATGTATGATAGCTTGCAGCACCAGAACCAATACTTTGACCATAAACAATTATATTTTTATAGTTCCTTTCGGTAATGTAGTCATGGATATTTTCGACATCTTTAAGGATTAATTTTTTTGAAGGTTTTACATTGTCATTAGAATATCCAGCATATTCTACAAAAATCAATGACGCATTTGATTGTTCAAATGTAGATTTAAGATAACTTCTGTCACATGCAGAACCTGCATTTCCATGATAATAAACAATAACCTTATCTTGAGTACCTTGCTTAAAATAAAATCTTGTTCCATTAAAGTTTATCTTTTCATAATTATTAAATCCACTGCATTGATTAAAATCTTGATTATTTGGATAATATAACATTGATTTTTGATTGAAAAACAAAAAAAATCCGAGGAGAATGTAAATTATAGCAAAGGCAACTAAGAGGTTTATGATAACTTTTTTGAAGTTCATAATGATATAATGAAACTATTTGATTATAAAACTTTTCTTCCAAGGGCAAAAAATTAATTTCACCGAACAACATATATACGAAAAAGTTGTTATTTCTGTGTTTGAGAGTCTGAGATGCTTGATTTTTTGTAGTTGAAACCGAAAAATCGAGGTAATTCTAAAGTAGTAAATGAGTTAATTCTGGTTAGATTGATGAATTTTCTAAGTTTATAGGAAGGTTTTCTGGTTTGATTGGTAAGTTTTTATCAATATGTGATTTCTCTTGGTCTATATGGACATATTGGAGAAGATGAAAAAGGAGATGCTCAGGAGAAAACTGAGCAGGAAAACTATCAAGACTTATATATTCTATGTCAAAAAATTCCTTCTATTTTGCAGAAAGGAACCAAAGGAATTCTCAAAGAAGGATTATCTTAGTCTGAAAGATTAGTTAAGCTTAATGAGATTGCAATATCTCAGATGAAAATTCTTGTTAAAGAGCATATTGATGAAATAGGTTATCAGGATAATAAATTGATGTAATCTTATTTTACCACAGGCTATAATAATGAAAATACTAGATTATATCTAGTTTATTGATCCTTTTGGTGGTAAAATACTCTTTAAAAGAGAGTAAAGAACTATTATGATAAAACTTTTATTTTCTTAACTTTGCCTGAAGGAATTAGAAGAGTTTCTAGAGAATCATTATTTTTTCTGTCTAGAAGATAGTAAATTCCATCTTTGTAATTTCCCATAAGATATTCATGACTATTATTCTCATAATCCATAAGTTTAACTGTTTCAGTTGTAAAAAGAGTTAGGATGCATGGATGGCCTCTACATATATTGCCAGGAATTTCCGGGAAAGAGAGGCACGTTTCTCTCTTTTCAGAATTAAGCTTGAATCTTATACCTCAACCAAAAATATGGCGAAATTTCGGAGATAAATCAAGCGAGAGAAAAACTAAACAATCTACTCAAATCATACTACAAACTTGACAAAGAATCAAGAGAACTGGTGGATAAAGTCTTGGAATATCTACAAGAACGAGAAAACGAGATAATAGCTGAACAAAAAAGGAAGGAAGAACAACAAAAGAAGCAATTAGAAAAAGAAGAGAAAGACAAAGAAGAGAAAGACAAAGAACAAATTGACAAACTACTCAATTACTTCTTGGAAAAGGAATCATGCGAAGCAATACCACTTTGGGCAGTCAATCTTGACAAAGACATAATCGGAAGGGCAAAAGAAGAATATCACAAAATACAATCAGCCTATCTTCAAGAAGAACAGGAAAAAGAACGATTGCAGGAGATTGAAAAGAAGGCAATTGAGCTTATCGTTAGAAATCATGCATTGCCATCAAATTATCACAACCTAAAACATGAATAAAGACAAATCTATATGCAATGTCTGAAATAATTCATCAATCTTTAGATTATGAAACACCAGCGCATGTTTATTCAGGTGTAAACTCAATATAGGACAGCACACTTTACTTTTTTTCAATAGTCTTTTTAATTTTATCTCTATAGGGGAGTTTTTCTAAAAAATCTGCTTTAGGCTTCCAGCCTAAGGAAAGTTAGCAAA
>CAYYOI010000082.1:0-4780 GCA_964473285.1 uncultured Methanosarcinales archaeon
GATAATTGCATAAATTACATAATCGATTTAGTGGGGGTAACCCTTCTGTTGCCGTAGACAGGATTTTTATTTTTGTTTATACGGTATATATATTATATAGTCTTTTCTAAAATTTATATAAATTAATATTAATATGTCAAAAACTATTAAAAAGACGCCATTTTCTCCTTTTAATATGCATCGGGCACTGCTTTTTTTGGGAGGGGGGATAATAGACTATTCGGAATATTTTTCCTTAGTCTCCTTGCCCATGAAGGAGTTCATATGGTCCAGAGTAAAGAACCCAGGTCAATCTGTTATGATATGCAGCAAGACTAATTCATGTATGTTTCTCATGATACAAAAGATTGGTCTGAGCTCAATACATTTGTCTCTTATTCTGAAAAGACTGCAGCCATTGTCGAACGCCTGACAGGATATGGCCTTGCCCTGTTAGCAGGCCTCTTCCTTGCAGGCAGGCGTTAATCCAAAACCTTTTTGTATATCCCATTAATCCGCCTTATCATGCAATGCGAGCATTTTGGTGTTTGCGGAGGATGTTCTCTGCAGCATGTACCATATGAAGAACAGGTGAAAAATAAGCAGAAACGCCTGAATGCCCTGTTCAATACAGATTTGGAAGTGTTCACAGGACCTGCCTTTGGTTACAGGAACCGCATGGATTTCATCTTCTCACCAAAAGGTCTTGGATTGAGGAAGAAAAGGGAATGGAAAACTATAATTCCCATAAAGGAATGTCTTATCGCAGACCCTGCAATTAATGCCATTGTAAAAGAGGTGAACTCACACTTCAGGAATCCTGACTATTTCGATATGAAAAAGAAGTCAGGCACCCTGCGTCATGCAGTGATTCGGATAACCTCCATGGATTCTTCAATCTCTTTTGTACTTAACTCAGATTCCTCCAGGCTTGCTTCAGCAGTTAAAAGGATAAGATCATTCGCAGAACTTACTACAGCCAACAATGTCTTTGTGACCTATGTTCAGGCAAATGATGATCTCACAGTTTCAGATGATTATTTTACAGTCAAAGGAAGGGATTACCTTTTGGAGAAGTTGGGGAGTCTCACATTTTCAATTCCTGTGCAGGGATTTTTCCAGAACAATATCAATGTTGCATCCCAGATGCTGCAATATGTAAGCGAACATTTGTTTGAGGGCAATCACCTTGTTGATCTTTATGGAGGTGTTGGTGTATTCGGCCTCACTAATGCACATAAATTTTCACAGACAACAATCATTGAATCAGTTGGACCAGCAACCCATCATGCAGTTATGAATGCCAAGAGAAACAACCTGGATGCCAATATCATTTGCAAAGATGCCCGCCAGCTTGGGAGATTGGAGCTTGAAACACCACTATCAATGATAACTGATCCTCCCCGTTCAGGAATGCATCCTCATACTGTATCAGCGATAAAGAAGATAGCTCCCAGGCAGCTGTTCTACATATCATGCAATCCTGATCAGCAGAAAAGAGAAATTAGTCATATTGGTTATTCTATAAAGAGATGCGCATTATTTGATCTCTTTCCCCAGACACCTCACATAGAGTCTGTTCTTGAACTTGAAAAGAGATACTTTTAAATACTGCCTTTTCTAACATATCCGTTAAAGAGGTGATTCTAATGAACGAGAAGATTGATTGGATGCTTGGCATGACGGAGAACATGTTGAACATCACTAAGGCACGTAAGGAAATACCCATGGTCGATGAGTTGTACAACATAGCAGGGAGCATGAAGAGTAATCTTCAGATGTTAAAAGAGAGGGATATGGATGGCCAGTATATTGATCTCATGGAACAGATGATGCGTACCATGGAAGAGGTTATGATGGATATGGACATGGAGAGTGACCGCCAGAAGATGATCATGCGACACATGATGAATTACATGATCATGATGCAGACCAACATATAGTTTTTTATAGTTTAATTATCTCTTATTCTGGATGCTTCTATCTGTTGGTATGCTCACAGACTATCTCAAGGCTCTTCTTGAGAAAGATGAAAGACTATCTGATATATGGGTCCGTGGAGAGATCTCCAACATTACCTACCATCGTAATGGAAATCTCTATTTTACATTGAAGGATGATGAGAGCCAGATAAGATGTGTTGTGTTTAAGTGTAATGACAGGAACCTTGATCACGGGATGAGGGTAAAGGTCAATGCATCAATCTCAGTCTTTAAGCCTTATGGCTCCTATCAGCTTAATGTGAAATCAATCCATCCTGATGGAGTCGGTGATCTTCACAAGGAATTCCTTCGTATAAAAGAAAAGCTTAAATCCGAAGGACTTTTTGATGAAAGCAACAAAAAAGCGTTACCTCCCTTTCCAAGAAGGATAGGCATAATCACTGCAGAGCAGGGTGCTGCTTTGCAGGATCTTCTTTCAAATATTACCCGCAGATATCCTCCTGTAAATATCATCATATCTCCTTCTCTTGTCCAGGGAACCCTGGCAGCCCATTCAATAATATCTGCATTGCAAAGGCTAAAGCCCTATAATCCTGATATAATAATACTTGCACGTGGAGGAGGTTCCCTTGAAGATCTTTGGTCATTCAATGATGAGGCACTGGCGCGTAAGATCTTCCATTGCAGCTGTCCCATTGTATCTGCAGTAGGTCATGAGACTGATTTTACCATTGCAGATTTTGTTTCTGATCTCAGGGCTCCTACCCCCTCAACTGCCGCAGAAATGGTCGTGCCGGATAAGGAATACCTACTTAATAAGCTGTCCCAATATAAGATGCAGCTAATGACTGATCTAAAGGAATCCATTGATGAAAAGCGCAGGCACATTTCAGACCTTTTGTCTCGGCCAGTCCTGAAAAAACCATATGATATTATCAACACCTACTTTCAATATCTTGACATCCTGAGTGCTCGAATGAGAAGGGCAATGGATGCATCCCTTAAAGGAAAAGAACAACAGCTCAAAGCGCAGGAATCACGACTCAAGACACTGGATCCACAAAACATCCTAAGAAGAGGCTATTGCATGGTAACCCGCAATAAAGAACTTGTATCTGCTGAATCTCTAAATAATAATGATATCGTAAACCTTACCTTTTTTGATGGTAAGGTAATGGCCGAGGTGAGAAGATGACATTCGAGGAAAATATGAAAAAGCTTGAGGAGTATGTGCAGATGCTAGAAGAAGGTCTTCCCCTTGACAAGAGCATTGAAGCATATGAAGAAGGAATGAAGCTTGTGAAAAGCTGTAAGAAAGAGTTAGAAGAAGCAGAAGCCCGCATAGAGAAGACTGACAAAGATTTATAAATCCTGAATATGTTCTGTTTATCATGGGGGAAGATTATCTTATTCTGGAGATTGAAGAAAAGCCCTTTGTATCAAAGGATGGTCATTTTCTCCAGTTCAGGCTTGCATCACAAAACAATACTTTGACAGGTATATGTTGGGACCCCGCAAAGCTTGACCTTAAGCCTGAGCGTGGGATGGTTGTATCAATAGAAGGTGTTCTTAAGGAACATCCAGAATTCGGGAACCAGTTGATAATACACTCCCTCAATAAAGGCGAAGGTTCTGTTGATGAGTTCCTTCCATCCTCAAGAAGGGATAAGGAAACAATGCTTACAGAACTTCGAAAAGCTCTGGAGGCAATAGAGAGTGATGAGATACAAAATCTAATGCATTCCATATTGGATGATGGACTCATGGATCGTTTCAGCCGGGCACCCGCAAGCATTCATTATTACAACTATCGCAGCGGCCTCCTTGAACACACACTCAATGTACTGAACCTTTCCCTTGCAATAGCAAAAAGGGAATCCCTTGATTGCGATTTGATCCGTGCAGGAGCCGTATTATCAGGAATAGGTCGTGCAGCAGCATATGATCTTAATGGAATCCCTGAATTGAGTGAAGAAGGAGGATTGCTCGGACATTCAGTTCTTGCAGACAGAATTCTTCAGAAACATATTGATAAAGTACCTCATGATATTGCACTAAAGCTGAATCACATGGCAATAGCCCGTAAAGGAAAATTTCCTGAAGCTGCTGTACTTGTTAGCGCACGTATTTGCGACATCCAGGTTTCAGATTCCATTAGTGATAAAAGAGGATAAAATGAATCAGGACATAAAAGCCGCAGTCGAATCAACCATCAGGGCAGTTGCACATAAGGAAAATATATCTCAAAAGGATATTCTCAATGCCTTCAGGGGACATGATTCTTATCTTAGGTACCGATTAAAAAGCACCCTGAATTCAGCAATGCAAGAGCTGGGTTTATCTGATCATGATATACAAACTTTCATGCAGGAGTATCTTTCTCATGTAAAGAACAAGGAAACATATATTGGCGAAGTATTGAACATAGAAAATCTCGAAGAAGAAGAAAAGGATGACTTGATACTTCTGTCCCGGGAGCATGAGTTCATGGCCCTTGATCATGATGAGAAGATCGATTATATCCTTGAGACTATGGAAGAATACCCTTATTTCCTTGAACTATATGGCAAGGAACTGGAACTTGCAAATGAATACAAAAAAGCAATAGACTTGTACAATACAATCCTTGATACAGACCCTGATTCAGTAATTGCTCACATAGGCTTAGGATATATCTACAAGAGCCAGGGTAACACCACACTAGCCCGTCTCCATCTAAACAATGCACTGGAATGGATAATTGATACAGGTTCAGACATCCCCTGCCTGGTACAGGAAATAAGAAAAGCACTTAAGGATCTAGACAGTATCTCCGATGAGTTTTAACTACTCCTGAATTAATAGAAAAAACCAACAGC
>CAYYOI010000083.1:0-4673 GCA_964473285.1 uncultured Methanosarcinales archaeon
TTTGTTATCCTCCTGCAAGGCAGCACCATTTTCTTTTTAAGTATCGGAGATACTGGATATAAAGAAAGCTTTTTAAATCAGGATAGTTACTGTAATGATTGGTGATTGGAATAGAGTGGAAAATAACGCAGCATATGAAGCGAGTGCCAAAACTCAATAATCCTGTCCTTATAGAGGGGTTGCCCGGCATTGGAAACGTTGGAAAGATTGTAGCAGACTATCTTATAGACAATCTGAAAGCAAAAAAACTGTATTCATTCTTCAGCCATTCATTTCCTCATTCAGCTTTCATAAACGAGAATAACCTTGTTGAACTGCCGGAGATCGCATTGTATTATGTGAAGCGGCAGAAGAAAAAGGATCTCTTGATTCTTGCTGGAGATATCCAACCAAATGATGAGGAATCATGTTATTCTTTCACTGAGATGCTTTTGGAGATCCTGGAAGAATTCAACACACAGGAGATAGTTACCATAGGAGGTATAGGTCTTTCTGACATACCTGAAGACCCCCAAATCTATGCCACTGCAAACTGCCCGGATATAATCAAGCGATACAAGCGCTATGGAAAGATAGATAAGAAGGTATATGGAGTGATAGGACCAATTGTAGGGGTAACAGGTGTTCTTGTTGCAATGTCTAAACAGGAATCAATCGCACTTCTGGCAGAAACTTTTGGCCATCCTATGACTTTGGGGATAAAGAGCGCTCAAAAAATCCTTACCATCCTGAAAAAGCGGTTCCAATTCAGGGCGAACATGAAGGATCTTGATGAAGAGGCCTTGAAGGTTGAGAAGGAACTGGTGATGAGAAAGGAAGAGATGATGACACAGCAGGATGATACACAGAAGGTGGATTCTGTTTCTTATATAGGGTGATAAGATGATACAAAAAATAATCCCGAGGGAAATACTGGATTCAAGAGGCAACCCCACAGTAGAGGTTGATCTTACAACAGAGGATGGTTTCTTCAGGGCAATGGTCCCAAGCGGAGCATCCACAGGTATCCATGAAGCGCTTGAGCTCAGGGACAAGGATGAGCGATATGATGGAAAAGGAGTACAAACTGCTGTGGCTAACATAAGAGACACAATTGCACCAGCATTGATAGGAAGGGACCCCTGCGATCAAAAAGGGCTTGATGAGATTATGCTTAATCTTGATGGTACTGATAATAAGTCAAAGCTTGGGGCAAACGCAATACTTGCGGTAAGTATTGCTATATGTAAAGCAGGTGCTGCAGCCAAGAAGAAATCACTTTTCGAACACATTGGGGTTCTTGCAGGAAATACAGATTTCACTTTACCTGTGCCATCCTTCAATGTGCTTAATGGTGGTAAGCACGCAGGAAATGGCCTTGCCATACAAGAATTCATGATACTTCCCGTAGGTGCAGAAAGTTTTAAGGAAGCCATGAGAATGGGGGCTGAGACATATCACGAGCTCAAGAAAGTCATTGCTGAAACTTATGGTATTGATGCGACAAATGTTGGGGACGAGGGTGGTTTTGCCCCAAACATAACAGGCACGAAAGAGGCCCTTGACCTTTTGCAGCAATCAATAAAAAAGGCAGGTTACGAGGGGAAAATCAAGATAGGTATGGATTGTGCAGCTTCTGAGTTCTTTGCTGATGGTAAATACAACCTTGCATTCAAGACAGGTGAAGATATAAGAGACACTGAAGGGATGCTCGCTTTCTATAAAGAAATCCTTGCAAGTTACCCGATCATATCAATCGAGGACCCATTTGACCAGGATGACTGGAAGGCTTATAGCTGGTTCATGGAGGAAGTAGAGGTACAGGTTGTAGGTGATGACTTACTGGTCACAAATCCTGAAAGGATCAAGGAAGCTCATGCAAAAAAGGCATGTAATGCATTACTTCTGAAAGTCAACCAGATAGGATCAATCACTGAGGCAATAGATGCATGTAAAATCGCTCAGGGTTATGGATGGAAGGTAATGGTAAGCCACAGGAGTGGTGAGACAGAGGATAGCTTCATTGCTGATCTCGTTTTGGGGCTTAATACAGGGCAGATAAAATCTGGCGCACCCTGCAGGAGCGAAAGACTTGCTAAATATAACCAGCTTCTAAGGCTTGAAGAGGAGCTTGGGTCCAGAGCCCGGTACGGAAATGTTTAATAAGAAAGAGATCAGGCGCCAGAGCGCACACCTCTTTTTTGGGCTTGTAATAGTCCTTCTTCTTGATTATGAACTCCTCAATGGATATGCACTTGCCGTCATTTCGGTTATTATTATCCTGCTTTCAATTGCAGCGTCAAAAACAAGATTACCATTGACGAAATATATACGACTGATCCAACGAAAAAATGAAAGAGAGGGAATGCAATTCAAAGGGATGATTTTCTATGCTCTGGGCTGCACTTTAGTGGTCTTTATTTTTCCAAAAGATATAGCTCTTGCCGCAATCATGATACTTGCTTTGGGTGATTCGACTTCACGGCTCGTGGGACCGATGGGTTATCTTAGATACCCTTTCAACAACAAGCGTTTCCTGGAGGGTATTGTTGCAGGAGCAATCGTTGCAACCATGGGGGCCTGGGCATTTGTGGATATCATTCCTGCAATGATTGCAGCAAGCGGTGCAATGATAATAGAAGGGATTGACATGAGAATCAATACGCATAAGATTGATGATAACCTGACAATACCTTTGGTTTCTGCACTAATCCTTTTCTTGATTTAGTACATAGGCAAAAGAATAGCTTTGATCAAGAGTCATCATCGGAAATTTCACTGATGAAGTATTCTTTTCCCAATCTGTAATCAGCATGCGTTCAAGGTCTGTGTCCAGACTCTCAAGGTAATTCCTGTCAAAACTTGCAATGCCTTTTATTCCAGGATATTTTTCTATCTCTGAAGGATTATCATTCAATAGGTATATGTCCTGATTTGCATAGTGCTCCAGTCCTTTTGGGTCTCCCACGTATAGAGCAACACCACCCAGATACTCAAGAGTATTTTTCACTGATTGCGGACTATCTTCATGAGAAAAGACTACTGCAAAATCATTGTGTTGGATGCCCTGGAGATAACTTTTCTTATGCTTATTGCTGAAGAATTCATTGACTTGCTCATCCATGGACTTGGACTTTTCTTGTACCTGTTGGAGGTTGATTGATGAATGTGAACCACGGTAGGGGTTAAAATACCAGACTGCTGTACTTGCCGCCAGAGCCAGCCCTGCAATGGTTGCGATTGTTGTGAGCCTGAATGATCTGGAATCTTTTGAAAAGCTTTTCATGATTGTAAGAAATAGATTATTCTATTTAAATCTGTTCATTATTTCACTACTTTAGGGTGTATCAGATGGGCCTTAGGAGGTGATACTACTTTATAATAGAAAACTTTAAATATTCTTAGGAAATAATGGATTTCATGGGGGCAATCAAAATATTATTACTGGAAGCAATCAGCATAATTGCAACGATATTTATTGTTTTTAGAATTGAGACATTTACAACACAACTGGTTCTTATAGCAGGATTCATCCTTATAGGAATTATGGGACTTTATGGTATGTTCAAAAATAAGGCCTGGGGTTCTGGACTTACTGTCTTTCTATTTGCAGCATTGATACTTGATTTGATGTACCTGTTCTTTATAGAGGGCGCAGATCTGACTATGGCTGTAGCATTTCTTGCGGCTTTGATAGGTTTCATCATCTCACTATCTATCCGACCAAGAAAGGTAAAGAGATACGACTTCATGGAGAAACCAGGATACAGGACTACAATTCCTGATACTACAGTAAAAACAAAGAAGGCGAAAAAGGCTGCCAGCACTAAGAAAGCAGCGAAAAAGACAACTGATAAGAAAACAAAGACAGCGAAAAAGAAGAGCACCAAGAAAAAAACAACAAAGACAGCGAAAAAGAAGAGTACCAAGAAAGCTAAGAAAAAAACAACAAAGCAACCTACTTCGTAGGTTCCTTATTTCTAAATTCTTTATTTCTAAACTGATCCCATATAACCATAGCTGCACCTATTGTTATGGCTGAATCAGCAATATTGAATGCTGGCCAGAATCCGAAATCTATGAAATCAATAACATAACCAAGAAAAATACGGTCAATAAGATTACCTAGGGCTCCACCAAGGATTATTGCAATACCATAGTCCTTTACTGTATTTATGTAATAGGTAAGCACTGCAACTACTGCTATTGTTATAAGTATGAGCAACATGCGATGGCCTTGCAAGATACCAAATCCTGCACCATAATTCTCCACGTAGTTGATAGTGAATAAGCCTAAATCTATTGAACTATCAAGAAACCTAACCAATAGTTTGGTTATCTGGTCTATCAAAACAATAAGTGCGGCTAACCCATAAAGATATTTTACCATCCTTTCCTAACAGAATCTTCAAGCATATTTAAACGTTGGTTCATGTTATCAATCATTGCCCTTATCGTATCAAGCTTGTTTATTATGATGTCATCCTTATTCTCATTCGATTGCCGATCCTGGGATTCATTTTGTCTGCTTTGAGATGCTTGTTGTGGGGTACCAAATGGATCACCTTGAGTGTTATCAAAACGCTGACCTTGTGGATATCCTCCTCTGAAAGGAGCCTGACTAGAAGCTCTTTGTGAGTTACCGAAAGGATCTCCTTGAGAGCTCCCTAATGCCTGACCTTGAGGAGATTGAT
>CAYYOI010000084.1:0-4663 GCA_964473285.1 uncultured Methanosarcinales archaeon
AGGCTTATAAGCTCATAATCCAAAGATTATTCGCTTGTTAAGTCAACAATGTCATCAAAGGAAAGATATAAATGTTCTTCATTGACTTGTTTCCAGTTTCTCATTTTAATCGGTAAGAAATTTGGAATTCAAGTCATTTAATTTTTAAGATTCATGCAACACACTACTTAATGTGGCAATTATTCGAGAGACCCCTAATAAAGCCGATGTTTAAGTGAGTTGACCAGGTACTGGTTTTTAATATCAAGCATAGATATATGATCTGGATTGACCTGCTCATAATACTCTCTTGCAACATCATAGTTTTTGGCTCTTGCATAAGCATCTGCAAGGCCAAGCAAGGATCGATACTGGCTCTTATCCCGCTTGTCATTCTTTTGTACAACACTATAACAAACCACACTTTCCCAGCCATCCGTCTTATCAGCGATCTCAAGCAACTCTCCAAAGTAGCTGTATCGGGCAATCTCTCTTTTCTTATCACGTTTCTCCTTAAATTCAGGAGTGCTAACTTCTTCAAAGGTTGCAATAGCCTCAAGATACATCCTGTTACTGCTATAGATGCTTCCAAGCTCCATCAGCATTTCATCCGTCTTTGCCTTGTCATCACATTCACGGATTCCCTGGTGCAGTTGATCTATAAGCTCCTTGTCTGATTCATCAATCTCATGCATGTAATTCCCGGCAAACTGGACTCCCATGATCTTTCCCGCATTCCAGAGTATGTCTTCCAGGCTTTCATCATATGCACCTGCAGCAGCATAGCTGACGATGCTTGCCATGTCAGATAATGAGCCAAAGGTATCCTCGATTGCGCTGCGATATGCTGGCTCTATTGAAGGAACCTTTACTGTCTTCTCAACCCCTCCATTAAGATATCCTGTCATCTGTTCAAGTGACTTCTTTCTTTCCTCAGGACTTGCATTCTCATCCACGATATAATCCTGTTCATTCATCACCATATGTCGGATTTCCTTGGACTTCTCCTCGTACTCTGATGAATCTATAAGTCCCATGTGATAATCCAGGTCATCAAGCAGCATACGCGCATCTTCATGCTGTCCAGTCTTTGCAAACCGTTCAATCTCTTTTAACGCAGGATCCATCAAAGTGTTTGCATATTGTTCCAGCAATTCACCAAGCTTGTCCTTTACTTCTGGAACCTTGTCACTTTCAGGATAGAAACGAAGGAAAGTTTGGCAATACCGCATCTGCAGCTTCTCTTCATCACTTAAGTATTTTTTCTGTGATATGAATTCATAAAGAGACTGGCCTATAGAAAGCCCTGCCAGGGGAGCTGTCATGCCCTCTGAAACGACAGCAGCAATCGTAGGCCTTTTCAGCACATCAACAAGATCAAAGGCCAGGTTCAGTTTATGAGCATAATCCGCTTCCTTTATGCGGGAATAGAGGTCCTCTTCAACCATCCTGTCAGCTTCCGGTGATCCGGGAAGATTCTCCAGTCTGGTCCTTTTCATATCGTAATTATCAGAAAACTTGAACATTGCCGAATGCAGGACAATCCTGTCATCAGGGATATCTCCAACAATAGCATCCAGTGTTTCAGTGTCATTATTGAGTATTGCCTGCATTATCTGTTCTTGTGGGTCTACCTTGGAAGGTTGGGTCTTGATCTCCTTTTCTGACTTAAGTCCAAGGTCTGAGATATCTAACCACCCTACTGGAGGTAGTGTCTTGTACGTGTTAAATTTCGAAGAAATCTTTCCGCCGATCTCATAGAAATCAGCATAAGGCTCAAGTTTCTCCCGAATATCACGCCAGGTATCTCCTTCTTCCACTTCAAGGCGGACAGGCACCCCATCCTTAAACTCCATGGGTTTTTTTTGAGGCTCTGGCCTTTTTAACCCTAATCCCTCAAAACTTAGAATATTTCCAGGTTCCAGCCTTAAAGGGTCATACCCATTCACTTCCTTCAGTTTATCGACTATCTCCGTTACAGGTCTATTGGTATATCCCTTATCATATAAGTCAGACGCTATTTCCCAGTAAGTATCCCCCTGCTCAATCACTCTTGATTGTGGAATCCTTGAAGTTTCGGTTTCATCTACCTTCTGTATTTTTTCATTGCTTCTCTCTTCGAGATTCTCCTCTATCTTGAACCCATGTACCCTATAATCTTTTTGATTAAGTTTTTCTATGATGCTTTCCACATCAACCTCATCTCCAGGGTGCAATGTTTCTGATTCCTCAGGAAATTCCTTTGCCATCTGGAAATAAGAGAATCCAGGTTTCTTTTTTATGGCTTGTTTAACATGAGGATTGGTGATCTCTCCCTTATGGTTCTTGAGAATATGTGTAAGAGTCTCTCCTTCCTTTACTGTATAGCCAAACGCACTGCTTGCTATCGCTGAAAACAATATTGATGCTAAAGCTATTTCTTTTTTCATTGATAATCTTCCAAGTTATTTTTAAGTTGATACCTGGGCAAGTGTATGTCCAGAAACTCTTCGTCAGCAGAAAAGCTTATGCTCACCGAAGGCAGACCCCTTATGTGGATTCCAAAACCCACGTGTGGGTCATTGTTGTGCCATTCTGTCCCCGCCCCTCCGAACAATGTCAGATAAGGCAAAAATGCAGTGACTTCTCCCATGAAATTGTCACCTGAGACACCTCCCTTGAATGCAGCAGATATCTGGTCTGTATAGCCTGGATGGTTTCCCGAAGCCCTTAACCTGTCATACGCTGCAAGCTCTTCCAGGTGATACTTTTTTCCCTGTCCAAAACCTGCAGACACAAGCACCCCTGGCTCACCATCATAATCAAAAAGCAAACCCCCCTGGTCAATTGCCTTTACATAAGAGGCATCAAGAGTACTATACCTTGTACCCAGGCTGAAATAATCATCAGAAGACATGCGTGAAACAGATGCTGAAGTATACTCCTCATCATTGATATCCTCACCGTGCCCTGCAGAAACCTTAGTGTTGCCTTTACTGACAGACACATCCTGGGCCTTTGTTCCCAGTCTGGCCTCGAGTGTATAATCCGGATCAACATCATGCCTTACTTCAACCTGTAGTCCCCTTCCAACTGCATAACCTGCGCTGCCGGAATTTGACCAGTTCCTTTGGTCCTGCCTTCGTTGCTTGTCATTATGTAGTGTCACATAAGCAATAAGACGATCACTTTCCTCATCAGGCAAAGCAACATCTTTGGTCTCCTCTTTAGATATGAACCTCAGATAGCCTGTTCCTTCCTTGGTGTAAAGCCTTACGCACTCATATCCCTCAGTATCCCCCACTATATCGTTTATCCTCTCATCAGATAGTTCAGCTTTTGTAAGCTCATGGGGCGGTTGTACTTTAAACTGGGTCTGTGCATAAGCAGCTCCTGCAAAAGTGATCATAGCTAGTCCTGTGACGAGAGCTTTTCGAAATTCCATTTTCCCCCCTTTTCCTGCAATGATTTCAGGCGTGATTGTGCATAATCCTCGTAACGCGATGCCCCATAGATAGCAATAATCTCCTGGTAAGTTCGTCGTGCCATGGTATAAGCAGCTTCTCTTTCAGTTCTTATTGGCATTTCCTTTTCCAGCAGGTCAGGTGTATCCTCAATGGAATGGATGAGATATTGCTTGAAATTTGCTTCTTTCTCTATATCAGTGATCACACCCATTGTTCTCTCATTGATTGAGAAATTTTCCATAAATCCTGTATCTTGGATGTAGGCCAGTTTATCACCAAGCCTCTCCCATGCAATTGCATGCAAAGCAAGCGCCTGTGGCGCAATAAAACTATCTTCACAGGATCTTGCAACGTAATCGCTTGCAACAATACCCTCAAGGCATTTATCCTTCAGGTAGAAATTGCGCTCTACTGCATTCAGGAGTGATTGATATTCAATAGCTTTCATCTCATCCTGAAAACCCATTGGTGAACCATCCCATCGTTCCTCTTCCTCAGACATTCTTTGATGGTAGCTCCTATCTCCTATCCTGGGTGATTCCATCATGTCCTTTGCAGCACGATAGGTCTCTATATCACCCTTGATCCTTTCAGCTTCCAGAGGATCTGAAGGTTCAATCTTTTCAAGGGTTTTTATTGCTTCATTAAAATACTCATTTCTTGGTCCATCAAAAGAATATGACTGGGCAAGACATGTCGCAATCATCCTTTCCACTACAGGTGAAGGGTGCAGCACTTTGTAAGCTGTAAGCTTATCCCTTAGGTCTTCGTATCCCTCTTGATCCGGTCTCTGCTTGTAATGGTTAGTTGTCTGCAGCTCCATGAAATCTGTACTGAGTTCCTCGATACCGCTGATAGTCCTTACTGGCTGATTCGATGTAGCGCATCCAGTGCCAATTACAAGTGGCAAGGTTAGATAGAGTATAGGTTTTAGTATTTTCATATCATGGAAAAATGAAACAGAATTTATAATAGTTTCGTTATGTAACTACTATCTGACAGTAAATTAGTTCTCCACACGTCGTGTTTTTGCCCGCATGAAAACCTGTTCACCGCGATATTCTACCTGTTTTGTGATAATCCTGTCGTCTTGACATACCTGTATTTCAATAAAATCACTATGTATTCAAAACACCCCCATGAACTATACTCCGCGAGTTATTTATAAAGTTTCCTGTTAAGTCGAGTTTTTCGAATAAATAGTAGAATATATATATTATAAATTAGGATATCTGTCT
>CAYYOI010000085.1:0-4533 GCA_964473285.1 uncultured Methanosarcinales archaeon
AATTGACAGAGGGCTTCCTTTATTTATCTAACGATTCAGAGGATTTCTATAGAGCTGAATAAAAAAATTTCACTATGATTGAAATAGTAAATCCAATCCCCACAATAAATAAGGGGTATTACGGATTCATAATATAGATAACAAGAATTTTGAACATGAAAAGCTCGCACAGAAGTACGGAGTTTTAAACTCATACATGAAAACCTCGAGCTTTTCATATAAGAAAAATCAGGGCTTATTGATTAGCTTGAGCAATTCAAGGGGAATTGCCCCAATTATTGTATGGCTCTTATCAGAGCTCAGGTCATTAATGCTATGCAGGGTCCTTATGTGCAAGGCTCCAGGTGCTGTTTCAAGCTTTTGAGCTGCTTTCACCAGATTTGCTGCAGCTTGGACCTCTCCTTTTGCCTTGATTATTGCTGATCTTTTCTCACGCTCACCTTCAGCAACACGAGCCATCATCCTCTGGAGCTCGTTTGGAACCTCAATGTGTTTCAGATCTACATTCTCAACCTTGATGCCCCATGGGTCTGTTTCCTTATCAACAATCTTTCTTATCTTTTCAGAAAGTGCTTCACGATTGCTCAAAAGCTCATCGAGGTCTGCCTGACCTACAATATGCTTCATTGTAATCTGGGCAAGCTGGCTTGCTGCGTAGTTAAAATTGTTAACCTCCATAACTGCCTTTGAGGAATCAGTTACGCTATAATAGATAACTGCATTGATATTGACTGATACATTGTCTTTTGTCATTGCATCCTGGCTTGGGACATCAAGCACTTTTGTCCTTATATCCACCCTTTCCCAAGTCTGAATTATGGGGAACAGAAAACGAAGGCCGGGCTCCATCAGTCCAACATATTTACCGAAAGTAAACTTGACCCCTCGTTCATATTCATTCACCACCTTAAGACCGGTAGCTAGTATGACAAATAATAATATTACTCCTGGTACAATGAATTCCAGCATCTATTTCCTCCCCTCGTATGCGTTTATTATCTCAAGCGGCACAGTAAAAACAATTGTATTCGTCTGATCCGAACTTATGTCATTGAGACTTTGCAATGTTCGCAGATGCAATGCACCATTAGCTTTAGCCAGCATGTTTGCAGCTTTTGCAACATTCTTTGATGCGATGGATTCTCCTTCCGCCTTTAGTATTACTGCCTTACGTTCCCTGTCAGCTTCAGCCTGTTTTGCCATAGTTCGCGCCATGCCTTTTGGAAGAAGCACATCCTTTAACTCGACCATTTGGACCTCAATGCCCCATGGATCTGTTGCCGCATCCACAGCTTGCTTTATCTTCTTGGAAATTTCATCACGGTTGGATAAAAGCTCATCAAGACTGAATTCTCCAGCTATATCACGCATTGTTGTCTGGGCAAGCTGGCTTATGGCATAGAAATAGTTCTCTACCTTTATTACTGCCTGGTCTGCTTTTTTTACACGAAAATAGATGACTGCATTGATATTGACTGATACGTTATCTTTTGTGATCGAATCCTGCTCAGGAACATCGGTAACCAATGTTCTCCTATCAATCCTTATCCACTTTTGGATTACAGGTATCACAATCCTGAGCCCTGGCTTCATGAGACCTGAATATTTTCCAAGAGTAAACTTGACTCCGCGTTCATACTGATAGACCACTTTTAAAGAACTAATTATTATGATTCCTAGTATAATTCCAAGGTTTATCCATAACCCCATCATAGCACCATAAGTTTTTATAAATAGAAGAATATATAAATCTTTCTCTCTAACTGAGTAGAACAATGTTACGAATCCCCATGATAATTGTAAATACGAAAACATATGAACAAAGCAATGGAAAGAAAGCAATGGAACTTGCAAAGTTATGTGAGGAAGTTGTAAAGGAGACAGGTACAGAGATTGCGCTTGCAGTTCCTGCAGCTGATATATACCCTATAGTACAGGCTACATCAATCCCTGTACTTGCACAACATGTTGATGCGGTTGAGTATGGCTCCCATACAGGTGCAGTTATACCTGAAAATATAAGAGATGCTGGTGCTACAGGTACTCTTTTGAATCATTCAGAGAAGAATCTTGTTTTTGATGACATAGAAAAGAGCATTCAAAGATGCAAGTCATTGGGTCTCATGACGGTGGTATGCGCTGGTAATCAAAAGCAGGCTCAGAGTCTTGCAATGCTTTCACCTGAAGCTGTTGCTGTTGAACCTCCTGAATTAATTGGGGGGGACATATCAATATCGACAGCCAGACCAGAGGTCATAACCCAGACCGTCAATGCTATACATCATGATGGAAAATGCGGGATTGTACTGGTTGGTGCAGGTGTCAAAAATGCAAAAGATGTATCAAAATCGATTGAGTTGGGTGCAAAAGGTGTTCTTCTAGCTTCTGGTGTCACAAAAGCTAAAAATCCAAAAGAAGTGTTGCTTGATCTTGCACGCGGGATTCAGGGAACAACCACGTAGATCTTATGTATGTGCCCATCATAGAATTTTCCCTGATGGGATACATCCACATCAAAGATATAGGTTCCAGGATAGGTGCTCTCTGATGGTGATATCTTTGGATTAGCTTTCACTTGCAGTCCAATGATCTCGTACTCGTTAGTATCTATCTCGTATGTCTCTGTCTCATTATAGATCCAATTGGTATTTATATAACTATTATCGGCCTTATTTATCTGACTACCATTCTCATAGACTGCTTTCTTGAACTCGATCGATACATTAAACATATTGTTTGAACCAGGAAGTACATTATTGACACCCAGTCCAAAGACATCAAGGTCTCCGCGGGAGATCTTCTTTGTATTGACGGGGATGCTCACCCTGGAACCGTCATTCATGAGCTGCTCTATCCTGTTGACTGTATCCTGGTCTAGGTCTTTCCTTATCTGTTCTGCCTGTGAAAAAAAACCTTTGATCATCGCAAGACCTGCACCAAAGACAACAAAACTGATTATTATGATAACCAAAAAATTTGCTGGAAGCTCAATACCTTTCCTGTTCATTTCAACATCTCATACTCCTTGATCATTATTATCACGAAGAGGAAGGATATGACAACACCTGCTATAATAAAATATATTCCGCTTGTGATGCTCTCAGCAATGCTCTTGTAGAGCCCGTAACCCATACCAAGGGTTCCCAGCCACAAGAACTTGTCCATGACCAGTTTCATGATCTCGAATTCTTCGGATTGACTTAATCTTTTTTTCATGATATCACCTTATTTTACAATCATTGTGAATGTTTCTGCACCCAGTCTTGAAACATCCGGACTAGATGGTTCTCCTCCTGTTGAATCAAATTCCACGTCTTTACAGTCATCAATGTTTGATTCTGTGCATTTCCAGACAAACATCTTTCCCCTGTATGTATCAGGTTGTTCTGCAAGCAACTTCGCATACATTGCTTCTCCTTCACCAGCGGGAATCTCCATCATATTATAGGTCTGGAACCAGCTCCAGTGGTTTGCTACATTGTCTCCATCATAATAGTCAGGTTTACCTTCTGTAGCATTACGACAATTTCCGGAGTCATATCCCTGATCACAAATGAACTGGATAAAATAGACTCTGTCCTGTTCATCAGTATTCCTTATCCCAAAGAAAAAATCATAAGGGGTCCCAGCCTCAACCTGAAATTCTTTCTGCTTGAGGGTTACCAGGTCATTTGAGGATATCATTTCCTTGATCATCTCAGTTTCAGTCTCTTCATTGACACGATCAAACTGGTCTGTTGCTGTCTGGAACTGGTTCCTGATAAAACCCAATCCAAGACCAAGGATAGTTATTGCTAGAATCAATACAACTATTGCATTGATGGATAAGTTAAGAGCTCCTTTTTTCATTGTTTCACCTCAGCTGACATCAAGATAAAATTTCTTTTTCTCGAATTCTTCACCATAAGTAGCTGTAAAACAGTCAGTTGCAGACCTATTTATGAGAACCTGCAAATAACCATTATAATTTCCTGATATGTCTGGAAGTACCTCTACACGGAATGCTTCACTACCTTTTCCAGGAAGTGATACTGTATTATATGTATCAAACCAGCTCCAGTTCCCTTCACTTGAATTAGGATTCTGGGGACACTCTGAATCAAGAGAAGCACGGCAGAACCATTTGAAAGCAAAACAAGCCTCAGAGTTTGCAGTGTTTCTGACTCCGAAATAGAATGACTTTGGCGCACCAGCTTCTGTATTGAAATTCATGTTATGGAATGTTACCTTGTCACCGCTTTGCTCTATCTCATCTATCATCTGGCTCTTGAGTTCCTGGTCTGTGACCTCAAATTTATCTGTTGCAGAGCCGAACATGGACTTGATAAATCCCAAGCCCAAGCCTAGTAGAGTTATTGCCAGTATAAGTACGACAATCGCGTTAATGGAAAGATTTAGTGAACCTCGTTTCATAATCACACCTCTTTTGTGTCTTACTTTGTTTTTGGTAAGCCCTCTTTATAAAATTTTCGAAGAAGAGGAGTTTTTCTAAAAAATCTGCTTTAGGCTTCCAGCCTAAGGAAAGTTAGCAAA
>CAYYOI010000086.1:0-438 GCA_964473285.1 uncultured Methanosarcinales archaeon
TTGCTAACTTTCCTTAGGCTGGAAGCCTAAAGCAGATTTTTTAGAAAAACTCGATAAATTTGATACTAGGAGAAAAAGAATGAAATTTAACAATCTTAATTAGTGCAATATTGAAAGATAAATGTAAAATTAGTATGGGCCCACGAGGATTCGAACCCCGGTCAATCGGTCCGAAGCCGACCGCACTATCCAGACTATGCTATGGACCCTTATTCAACCTTGATAGCCTTCTCAGGACACTGGAGTTCACAAGCCCGGCAACCGATACATGCATCAGGGCTCTTTACTTCTGCCTTCTCTTTTAGTTCGAATACATCCATTGGGCACACGTCAACGCAGGTTCCGCATCCGGTGCATTTATTCTTGTCTACTGTCGGCTTCATTTTTACCTTATTTATTTCTCTTTATTTGCTGTCTTATTGGATCCTTTCTTTTCTG
>CAYYOI010000086.1:538-4507 GCA_964473285.1 uncultured Methanosarcinales archaeon
GCTTAGCTGTTTCAGGTTCTTTCTTTTCTGGCTTAGCTGTTTCAGGTTCTTTCTTTTCTGGCTTAGCTGTTTCAGGTTCTTTCTTGTCTTTTTGCTCCTCAGCCTTTGCAGGCAGGCGAGTAACATCAGTTAATAGCTGCATTCCTCTTATCTCGAAGATAGCTACAGGATGAATCTTTTTTAGCTTTGAAAAAACTCCTTTCTGAAGCTTACTCTGAGTAATCTGTTTAACAAGCTCATCATAATCAAGTTTTCCAATGTCCTTCTTAAGAACTTCTCTTACCTGATGATGTAATGATACTTTGACTGAACCAGTAGTAGTTCCCCGGGTAAGGAGAATTGTCTTTATCTCCACAATACACTTATCCTTTGTCTTCAGTTTAAGTGTCTGGTCAAGGCGATCTTTACCGCGCCGGACCATTCTCTTAATAGTCGTAGGAACAATCCTATAACCTGTAAGAGCGGTTATAGCCTGACCGTCTCTTATGCCATTGATGGTGAATGTTGCTGCAACCCCTTGTTTCTTGGGATCACGGGTCAAAGACATCATATTGACTGTCAATTTCTTATTCATAAGATCATTAATCTCAACAGCTGGTGTCTCACCAAGTGACTGTTCCATAAAGAGTTTTGGTGCAATTATCTGGAACCATTTCTTCTTCTTTGCTTTGGTTACTGATTTTTTCTTAGCCTTTGCCATTTTCTACCGCCTTAGGAACTTATATCTTTTTAAAAACTTTTTTATTATATATCTAGGTTCACAACCTCTTTTGCATGCTGTTGGATGAAATTCCTCCGTGGCTCTACCTCGTCACCCATAAGAATGGAGAAAATCTCGTTAGCCTCAACAGCGTCTTTCATGGTCACGCGCATAAGGGTCCTTTTTTCAGGGTCCATGGTTGTCTCCCAGAGCTGGATCGGGTTCATCTCACCCAGACCCTTAAACCGGGAAACTGAAACATCATGACCTAACTTCTCATATATGGACTCGAGTTCCTCCTCACCTTTTGCCCATATCTCCTTTTTCCCTTTTGTCACCTTGAAAAGAGGGGGCTGGGCGATATATACATAACCCTTCTCGATAAGGGGAGCCATATACCTGTAAAAGAAAGTTAGGAGGAGAGTCCTTATATGAGCACCGTCAACATCAGCATCTGTCATTATGATAATCTTGTGGTAACGGGCTTTCTCTATGTTAAATTCTTCTCCAATGCTTGTACCAAAGGCTGTTATGAGACTTAATATCTCATTGTTTGCAAGTGCCTTTGGAAGGCGTGCTTTCTGGACGTTGATTATCTTTCCGCGAAGAGGAAGTATTGCCTGGAACTCACGGTTCCGGCCTTGTTTGGCACTTCCACCTGCACTGTCCCCTTCAACTATGTAAATCTCAGTCTTTGAGGGATCACGGGACGAACAATCCGCAAGCTTACCTGGAAGGGTTGAGGGTCCATCCAGAAGGCCTTTTCTCCTTGTTAGGTCGCGGGCCTTTCTTGCAGCTTCACGAGCTTTTGCTGCATTGATTATCTTTTCAAGGATTATCTTTGCATCCTGGGGATTCTCTTCGAGAAATGTGGATAGCTTATTGCTTACTACTGAATCAACGATTCCCTTTACTGAAGAGTTTCCAAGCTTTACCTTGGTCTGTCCTTCGAACTGGGGGTCTGGAACCTTTACTGAGATAACAGCAGAAAGGCCTTCCCGGGTATCATCACTTGAGATCTTATACTTCTGGTTATTCTTTTCTGCGTAATTATTCAGAGACCTTGTAAGAGCGGTCTTGAATCCTGAAAGATGGGTACCACCCTCATAAGTGTTTATGTTGTTTACAAAAGAGAATATGTGTTCATTAAAACTGTCACTGTACTGAAGAGCAACTTCAACAACCACGTCATCCCTTTCTGCCTCAAGGAAGATGGTATCATGCAAAGGTGTCTTGTTCTTGTTCAGGTATTCAACAAATTCCTTTATTCCACCTTCATAATAGAAGTTTTTCTCTCTTTCCTTACCAGCCCTTTTGTCTGCAACTGTTATGCGCACCCCGCGGTTAAGGAAGGCAAGCTCACGGAACCTGCTGGACAGAGTCTCAAAACTGAATATATCTGTCTCAAATATCTCTGGATCAGGGTAGAACTGAATCTGTGTTCCTGTGCCTTCTGATTCTCCAATCACTTCAATGCCGGTCTGAGGAACACCTCTCTTATATTTTTGATAATACCTCTTGCCATCACGATTGACCCATACTTCAAGATGAGTAGACAGGGCATTGACGCATGAAACTCCAACTCCGTGGAGACCTCCGCTCACCTTATATGTGGTATTGTCAAACTTACCACCTGCATGCAGTTTGGTCATGACAACCTGAAGAGCAGACATGTTGTATTTTTCCATATGATCTACGGGAATCCCACGTCCATTATCTATGACCGTGACACTATTATCCTTATTGATTATCACCTGGATAAGAGTACAATGTCCTGCAAGGGTCTCGTCAATGCTGTTATCAACCACTTCGTAAACAAGATGATGGAGACCTGATACGTTAGTTGAGCCAATGTACATTGCTGGTCTTTTACGGACAGCCTCAAGGCCTTCTAGTACGTTGATGTTATTCCCACTGTATTCTGACATAAGAATTACCTCTATTAGATAGGACAGCAGGGTCCTATTTAAAGCTTGTGCTTTTCTTGATGGCCGAATCCGGCGGAATGTAAGACCAGAAAAGGCAGATATTAAAACAAAGCCTTATCTTAAGAAAGTAAAAAGTTTTATAAAAGGGATAGGGTTTTTGACTGGATAAGGATGTGGGTAGTAGCTTACCTGAACTAAAAATGGAGGCTAAAATGGTATTACACAAATATCTAAGAACATTGTGGAAGAATCCAAAAAAGAACCTTGGGGCGCTTTGGAAAGAGCACCTTATTGAATGGAGAAAAGAACCAACCAGCATGCGGATTGCACGACCTACACGACTTGATCGTGCCAGAAGCCTGGGATACAAGGCAAAGCCTGGAATCATTATGGCAAGGCAGAAGGTAGTCAGGGGTGGACGAAGAAGGCCTAATGACCTAAGAGGTCGAAGAACCAGGCATTCCGGACACAGACTTGTTCTGAGCAAGAGTTACCAGGCAGTTGCTGAAGAGCGTGCAAACAAGAATTTCCAGAACCTAGAGGTGCTTGGATCATATTACCTTGCAAAGGATGGTAAGAATTACTGGTATGAGGTAATCATGATTGATCCTGAACACCCTGCAATCAAGAAGGATAAACGCTATAACTGGATAGGAAAGAACAGAGGGCGTGTATTCAGGGGAAAAACCAGTGCAGGATTAAAGAGTCGTGGTCTGAGAAGTAAAGGTAAAGGTGCGGAAAAAATCCGACCTTCGCGGACTGCAAACCTCAGGCGCCGGAAAATTTTATAATTATTTATATTCTTTAATTTCTAAATCTTTAAATATAACCCCTATCATGAGAAATAGATAGCTTTAGAGAGGGGTTATATCTAAAAATGTTCGACGAAGAAGCTATGGAATATGCTGCGGAACAGGGAGTCGATTTCTCAACAGACGTAAAGTTTGACATGGATGACGAAAGTATAGGCGATTAACGCCTAATATTTTTTATATTTTTGAAAATCTACTATATTATATGAATTGAAAGGAATCCCTTCTTTTTCCAGCAATCTCTTTTTCTCGTCTTTACCCCTGGCAAACCCGCCTATGTTTCCATCAGAGGATACGACCCTATGACAAGGGACATCAGGCCAGTGAGGATTACGATTAAGGGCATTTCCTACTGCCCTATAGGCTCTAGTGGAAAGCTGATGAGCAATATCCTTGTAAGTTATGACCTTACCACGAGGAACTTTTCTGACGATCTCATAAACCTTATCCTGAAAAGACATATGTAGCAGGGTGGAACGAGTTTTTCTAAAAAATCTGCTTTAGGCTTCCAGCCTAAGGAAAGTTAGCA
>CAYYOI010000087.1:0-4420 GCA_964473285.1 uncultured Methanosarcinales archaeon
TCATAAGTTCACTCTAGATATGTTAGAGGAACTTATATTTATGTCTTTTTAAATCAACAGTTTCCCTTTAAGAAAAAGAGAATTCTTAGGAACTGGTTCAACTCTTTATAAAAATCTTCAGTTCCTTTCCCTTGATTGTTGCTGTCTCCTCATGGTCTGCAGGGATCTTTTCATCATGAAGCACATTAGCTCCAACTTTCTCCTTGATATGATCCTTCCATTCTGATATTATAGGCTTCAATTCATCACCTACCAATCCCAGATCAATGCGATCAACCTTCTTTAGGTTTGCGTTCTTTCGTGCATTCTGCACCCGCCTGATGATCTCCCGGGCATAACCCTCATTGATAAGTTCCTCATCAAGTTCAGTCCTAAAGTAGACTGCCCCTCCTGAAAATTCAGAACCAGCCCATCCTTCTGCAATTTCTGAGACCACACTGAGATGATCAGTAGTAAGTGTATATGTATTCTCACCTACACTCACTGTATAACCTCCCTCCTCAAGTGCCTTTTTTATGACATCTCCTGATTCAAGGGCTGCAACAACTGCCTGGGTATCCTGTTTTGCCAATTGTCCTATCTGCTTGTAATCAGGTTTGACTGAATACGTTATATGCTCAAATTCCTTTACAGTCTCTATTTCCTTGCAATTGACCTGCGTTTTGATTATTCCAATAACCCTGTCGAGGTGTTCTTCTGTCTGTATAATCAGTTTCTTGATTGGCCAGCGAAGCCCTATCTGTGACTTCTCACGTGAACTGAGTGCTGCCTGTACCACCCTGCTTGCAATCTCCATCTCAGCCTCAAGTCCTGTATCGATAAGTCCCTTATCATAACTTGGCCAATCATAGAGATGTATGCTTTCCTTTTCAAGCTTCAAAGGCTCTTTCAGGTTAAGAAATATCTGTTCAGTCATGAATGGAGCCACAGGCGCGAATACCTTGATGACCTCAATCATGAATGTCGCAAGCATGTTGACGACATCCTTCTCATTTATACGGTCCCTGACAAACTGCACATAGTTCCTTGAAAAATCAAGGAATGTCTCCTCTATGATTCCCGGTACCTTGTAGATATGATATGTTTCAAAAGCTTCAGTTGCATCTTTTATCATTGAATTAAGACGTGATAGGGCATATTGTTCCTCAATGGCTTCTCCCTTTACTTTATCTGGAATATACCCTGTAGTTTCAAGAGCATCAAAAAGATACCGATGCAGGTTCCAGAGAATAAGTACATTCTTCATCTTTGTCTTTGGATCCTCTGGATTGTAATTCATATCATGTCCTGCCTTTGCAGCACCTATAAGGTAATACCTGAGAACATCTGAACCATGCTCATCGATAACCTCTTGTGGACTTGTGATATTGCCAAGGCTCTTTGACATCTTTTCTCCACGGTAATCATTGATGAACCCATGCATGTAAACATTCTTGAATGCTGAGCTGTCAAAACCCAGTGTAGATATCACCATCAAAAGATTGAACCAACCCCTTATCTGGTCTTTCCCTTCCAGGATAAGATCTGCCGGATAGTATCTCTTGAAAAGATCTTCTCGTCTTGGATAATCATAACAAAGGAATCCTGCACATCCCGCATCAATCCAAACGTCAAATATATCAGGTATTCGATGCATATCCTCTTTACAAGAAGGGCACGGAATAGTTACTTTGTCAATCCAGGGTTTATGGAGATTTTCAGGGACTGCTCCTGCTTTCTCTTTGAGCTCTGATACAGAACCAATGACAATCTCTTCACCACAATCACATTGCCATATGGGTACAGGTGTGCCCCAGTATCGCTGCCTTGTAACACCATTGTCCTTGATATTCTCAAGCCATGATTCGAACGCATTGAAAGCAGCCTTAGGGATCCAGTTTACTTGCTTGTTAAGCTCTATCATCCTTTCTCTCAGGTCTTCAACCTTGAAGAACCATTGTTCTGTTGGCCTGAATACCACAGGTCCATGGCATCGCCAGCAGGTGGGATAATCGTGACTGATCTTTGTTTTTGCAACCAATGCTCCCATATTGTCTATGTACTCTATGAATATATGATCATCACGCTTTGCAACAAGTCCTGCAAACTTTTTCATCCTCTCACTAAATGTACCATATTGGTCAAGCTCGTTGAATGCAGGTAGTCCGTATTTTTTTCCGACTTCATAATCCTCCGGACCGCATCCTGGGGCAGTATGCACAAGTCCTGTTCCGGCTGAGATATCGACATTCTCTGAAAGAATTACTGTAAAAGCGTTCTTGTATTCCTTGAGTTCTTCATAGACATTATTTTCATTGTAAAATATATGCTCATACTTTTTTCCTTCAAGTGTCTTTCCCTTGAACTCCTCAAGAATCTTATAATCCTTATCAACAGTTTTCATGAAGGAATCTACCAGTTCCTTTGCAACAATCCATACTTCTTCTTCTACCTGTATTCTTACATACAAGATGTCAGGGTTTACCATAACCGCTAAGTTGAAAGGGATTGTCCAGGGGGTTGTAGTCCAGATTATGAGATACTCGTTATGTTTTACCTTGAACTTAACAAATATGGAATCATCTGTCACCTGTTTGTATTCCAGCTCATGCTTTGAGACTGATGTTGCGCATCGCGGGCACCAGGTCATGACCTTTGCACCCTTGTAAAGGCGTTTGTTATTATAGGCTTTCTTTGTGATATGCCAGACCCCTTCTATGAACTCAGGTTTTATTGGCATGTATGGATTCTCAAAATCCATCCAGACTCCCATATTAGTGAAGTCATTTATCATTACATCCATATTCTCAATACAGAATTTCTCGCATTCCTTCTGGAATTTTTCAACCCCGAATTCTTCTATCTGTTCTTTTCTTTCAAAATTGAATCTCGATGCTACCTTATTCTCAGTTGGAAGACCATGCATGTCAAAACCAGCCCTGTCCCACACATCAAATCCAGCCATCCTCTTGAAACGCATGATACAATCCCTTAGAGATTTTCCCCATGCCGTACCAAGATGGATCTTCCCGGACGTGTAGGGTGGCCCATCTAGATATGTAAATGGTTGCTTGCCCTGATTCTTCTTTTTTGCTTTTTTGTATATCAGGTTTTTTTTCCAGTAATCAAGAATTTCCGATTCTATCTGCTTGAAATTATATCTTTCCATCACGTGATAATTAATGGATAGACCTTTATAAAATTTTCACTTCTGAGAATGGAATATATGTGTTTTTCAGTATGCTGCTGGAATCATACACAGTATACTCATAAAACTTGAATTCCGCCCTAAGGCGATCAAGGACATTGCGGTACTCATGTAATGATTCGATTCTTATGAACAGGTTATGATGGCCAATGAGCTTATTTATTTGTGTTATCTCGGGGATTTGCTTACAGAATTCAATGAATCTGCTCATAAACTTTTGGGTAGGGTTTCGGATGCGTATGAACACATTCCCTACAGATATGTGAAGCGCTTCATTGTTTAGCCTTATAGTATATCCTCTTATGATCCTCTTGGATTGCAGCTGCTGGATTGTCTTTGTCACCGTCCTGACATTGAGGTCAGTCTCCCTTGAGATATCAACAACCTTCTTGGCAGGATCTTCCATCAGTATTTGTATTATCTTCTTAGTGTTTTCTGATAGATCCGCTGGTTCCCTGTCCCCTGAAAGTACCATCTCTTCTGAAGCCTTGCTCCTTCGGTACAAGTAGCGCTTTGGAAAAAGGTGTTTTACTATCACAGGAAATATGTCTACTACTTTTACTTCCTGGCTGAACTCCTCAAGAAATGCAGTATGCGCCTTGTTGAATGATGAAAGGTTTGGGACGCTGTATTCTACAATAAGGTCTGCACCCTGGCTTATCTCATCTAGATATGTCACCTGTTCTGATTCCTTCAGGAAATCAAGTATTGCTTTCTGTGTGTTTTTGGCAAAATTGGTGTATGCCAGGACCACTATGATGTTTGTCAGTGCGAAACGGGCAGGATCGATTATGGTTTCAAAAGCAGTTATGATGTTTTCGGTTCTCAATTTCTGGATTGTATAGTTTGCACGCTGAGGCGAGATCTTTAACTTTTTGCTGATCTCTCTTTGCCTGATACGTGCATCCTGTGCCAACTCAAACAAAAGCTTGTTCCTGTACTCTTCTCCCATGACCCCTCTTGATAAGACACCTATTTAAAATAGTTTTCCATTTTCCAAGTGTCTCATATCTCCTCCCATAAGACCTAGATTTTATCAGGCTTCTTGAAAAAATTGGTATCACTACGAAGCTTAATATTTACAAAGAAAGGGGTGTTGCCTGTAACATTCAAAGTGTTCACTCCACCTTTAGGCCCTCTTTTTTAAAAGAGATTAAGCCGATGCAGGATTTTTTCAACTACATCCGGGTCCGTAGAAATCCTCTGAATCGTTAGAAATATAAAGGAAAACAC
>CAYYOI010000088.1:0-4181 GCA_964473285.1 uncultured Methanosarcinales archaeon
TATGGTATCCTGCCATTTTAATATATATATTCTACTATTTTTTAGAAAAACTCCTGCCGGCAGTAAATCTTATAAAGTTTGAGATCATGAATTGAGCTATGACGATTGTTACAGTGAAAGATGTCTATGAGATTACCGGCATTGGAAGTGTACTTGTTTCTTCTGTAAAGACAGGGACATTAAAGCTTGGAATGATTACGAACATCGAAGGGAAACGTCTGAAAGTTAACAGCATCGAGAAAAAGCATGCGATGGTGAAAGAGGCTTATGAGGGGGAAGAATGCGGCATTACATTAAAGGGTACAAGATATGACACCCTTGAGAGACTTAAGAAAAAGGATGTGGAATTCTCAGAGAACCCTGAACCAATCAGTCCCGGCTTTTTTGGATCCATCAGGAAGCTTTTCAAGAGATAGTAATCATATACCACTTGCTAAAGTATCTGACCCTTCCGGAAAAGATCTTGAGGGATGACATCACTGGATCTTCTCGTTTTACTATCTTTGAGTTTTATGCTTAGAGATTGTCTCCGACATTTTCCCAGGAACCTTATCCATCATCCAGATTGCAGCGTACATGAAGGGTGTATCAATCACTGCGATGAGGACCTTGACTGCCCATTGCCCGAGAATGAGCGGCATGAGGGGATAAATCCCATAGAAAGCGATGGTTATGAAGATGATTGAGTCTATAAACTGGCTTGTGACAGTCGAGAGAGTGTTTCTAAGCCAGAGGTGCCTGCCTAGTGTCTTCTTCTTTAATGTATGAAATGCCCATATATCGTGATGCTGGGAAATGAGGTATGCGATGAAACCTGCAATGGTTATGCGTGGTGTCAATGCAAGCACCTGTGAGAACATGCTAGATATATCTGTTGAATAAGCTGCTGGTTGCCAGTTAGTGACAATGTATGCTGACAGGACAAAAACAAGACTTGAGAAGAAACCTGCCCATACTGCATTTTCCGCGTCTTTCTTGCTCCATTTCTCACAGATGAGGTCAGTTATGAAAAAGGACATGGAAAACACAATAACCCCTGCTGGTACAGTGAATGGACCGAACTGGACAATCTTGTTTGCAAAGATGTTTGCCATTACGACAAGAGCTGCGACAAGGGATGTTGGATAGGCAATACCATATCTTTTCCCAAGAACTCCTGCAAAAGAGCCGACAAGAAATGTAAGGCATATCCAGAGGATCATCTAAAATCCGAGAGAAACTTAATATAAAAAGATTTACATTGAAAACCGACAGTGGAAGTACGGGCTGCCAAAGCCTTTGGTTGTTCCTGTAAGATCTGTAGTGTAACCTAGGGACTTTAATTTTTCTATAGATTCTTCACTCTGCTTTCGATAGGTGGAATCAAGGTAATCATGGAAGATCACGCTGATCTCCTTGATCTTATCTGCCGCGTCCTTTGTAAAAGAGTTGAAGAGGTCCCACTCTGATCCTCTAATATCTATAACAATGAGGTCTATCTTTTCCAGGCTGTAGCGTCTTAAAACCTCCTGTAAGGTTATTGTCTCAGTTATAATATGCCTGGGTGTCACATATGTAGGAGTGTCTTCCATGAAACCATTGATCTCTGCAAGGTTCTTGTAAAGTGAGCTTGTACTGGTATTGATGTAAAGAGGTGCTTCGCCTGTTCTCGTGCTAATTGCAGCTTTCAATACCGGAGCATCCAGGTTAAGGGCTTCAAGCTCTGTTACCTTGTCGGGATTGCACTCAACAACAAAAAGCCTGCAGGGATACTTGTATATGAATTCCCTGATGAAGTCTGTGGCTCCAAGGGCTACAACAGTTGAATTTTCATTGATGGTGTCTGAAAACGCATGCTTGTTGATACGGTCGATTGCCATACCATAATAGGTATTCCATAATCTATAAATCTTTCTGTTTGTTTTCTGGATTATCTCTGAACGATTCCGGATGTTAACTAATAAACCGGTTACTAGACATAATCTTAGATTGGTTCAGGCTACCAGAAAGGAGTTTTTATAGAAAACACAGAAATGCATACTTGCATCATAGATAAAAATCTTCCTTGGTATGGCCGATTGTCAGAAGTTGGATAGAATCTACCTTGGTTTCAAACCTGATATCCTCTCTGGAAATATCATCAATTGCCTTTCCTCTTTCATCTTCTGAATCGTATATTCCAATTGATAGATGAGGGATATATCTTGGCATATCGGGATTTCTGAAGCCTTGCAATATCCCACCATTCAGACTTTCATGCAAACTTACAATCTTCTCTTTTCCTTTGTTTACCAGAAGATAAAGATAATAGCCTCTTGCAGATTTTTGCAGGCCTTCCAATGAGATCTCAAAAGGACTGAATGCCTTTAATGATTCAAGGATATGTTTCTTAAGCTTGGCCTGGTCTTCAAACTCGAAGGGGTAAACCAATGTAATATGAGATTCATATTTCTCATGATCCGGCACATACCTTCTCCTGATTTTCTCTATCTTTTCATCTCTCTCCAAAAAGATTGTCAGTACCTGCATTCTATCAATCAACAGATTATTATTTATTAAAGTATTGGGTCTGGGCTCAATAATCTTTATTCCATAAAACTAATAAAGAGATATCTCATAGAATGCTAAAATGGCATTCAAAGCGTATGATGTAAGGGGAATTTTTGGAGAAGATGTCACAGAAGAGTTTGCGCAACAACTGGGAAATGCTCTTATGCAGCATTACAAGTGCAAAGAGATTGTTGTGGGAATGGATATGAGAGAATCATCGAAAAGCCTTTTTCAAGGCCTTTCAAAGGGCATAACTGATGCTGGTGCAAATGTGCATTCTCTGGGGATGTGCCCTACACCTTTGGTAAGCTATGCAGTTGCAACAAGGGAATTTGCTCTAGGAATCGTAATAAGCGCATCGCATAATCCTGAAGAGTACAATGGATTTAAGATCGTGAAAAAACCAGGATATCAGGTGCATACCAGTGAATTACAGGACATAAAGGCTATTGTAGAAAGAGATACATACTCAAGAGAAGAGGATGGAAAAGTCATTGATGAGGAGATCATGGATGAGTATATTGATCATGTAAGTTCTGATGCACGCTTCAGTGGGATGAAGCTGGTGATAGACTATGGTAATGGGGTTGGGGCTATAACTGCAAAAAAGGTTTATGATAAGCTTGATTGTGAGACTGAACACATGTTCTCTGAACCGGATGGATCATTTCCTAATCATGAAGCAAATCCTGTCGTAGAAGAGAATCTTTCTTTGCTGAAGAAAAGGGTAGTCGAAAGAGGAGCTATAGGGATTGCCTTTGATGGTGATGCGGACAGGTGCATTTTTGTTGATGAGAAAGGAAACATGGTTCCTGTTGATCTTTTGACTGCGTTCCTTGCGAAATATGAATTATCAGGGAACAAGAAAGTATACTATGACCTGCGATTCAGCCATGTCGTTGAGGAGGAGGTCAGGCGTCTTGGGGGAGAGCCTGTCAAGATGAAGGTTGGAAATCCATTCTACAAGGAAGCCCTGCTTGAAGAAGGAGGAGCTTTTGCTGCTGAGTTCTCAGGGCATATGATGTTTCCGAAAAACTACTGCATTGACGACGGATTGTTTGCAAGCATTGTTGTATTGAATGCATTAGCAAATGAAGGAAAGCCTTTATCTGAGGTGATCAATTCGTATAGGGTACATGCGGCAACTCCGGAGATAAACATGCGTGTGAAGGACCCTGATAGGATCTTTAAAAGGCTCTCAGAGCATTATTCTGCTGGAAAATTCCTGGATATTGACGGCATAACAATAGAATACCCTGAATGGTGGTTTAATCTTCGGAAATCCAATACCGAACCGGTGGTAAGATTGCGCCTGGAGGCGGATTCAGAAGAACTGAGGGATGAAAAGCTTGCAGAATTGAAGGAATTGATCAAAAAGGAATAAAAAAAGACCCTTTCGGGCTTATTCTTCCTCAAGCTTTTTTTGCAGCTCTTCTTCGGAGATGATCTCTTTTTCAACGAGAAGGTCAATGACCGCATTAAGGATAGCATTGTTCTCTTCAATCATCTCTTCAGGGCTGATTTCTTCATGTACATCTTCCATGGTATCCCTCCTGAAAGCATGAGATTCAGGTTTTTTATAAATCTTCTCCTGTAAAGGAGTTTTTCGAATAATATTAGTCTAGGCCTCTAGCCTATAGAAAGTGAAGAGA
>CAYYOI010000089.1:0-4030 GCA_964473285.1 uncultured Methanosarcinales archaeon
TTACAGGTGTTTTCCTTTATATTTCTAACGATTCAGAGGATTTCTACGGACCCGACTTGCCCTTGTTCCTGCCTCTGGATTCTACTTTTTGCAGGCGATGGAGTGCGTTTTTTGGTCCAGTATACGATGCAAGGACTGTCTGGAAGCATTGTTCTGCTATCAGGTGGTGCTTTGAGAAGAGTGCCTGTTTTAGGAGATGAAGGTCAACTGCCATGTCTTCAACTTTAGCTGAGAAAAAACTGAGGCCAAAATCTATCAGATAAAGCTTGTCTGAAAAGATCATGTTGGATGTTGTGAGGTCCCCATGTATTATCTGGTTGTTGTGGAGGGTTCCTATCAACTCTCCAAGGATAGATGCATCAAAATTCTCGTCTAAAACATCCCGGAGCTTGTTGCCGTCTATGAGTTCCATCTGTATGGTGTATGTGTCCTGATGGATGACTCTTGGTGCTGGAAAATCAAGTTCTTCAAGTCTTTTTAATACCTTTGCCTCTCTTTTTGTCCTGAATTTCCTGAGGCTCTCGTCGAGAGGTTGGATGCGGTAATCTTTCTTGATTCTTTCTTTCGTGACTGTGTCATTTATGGTTATTATTGCTTCAGCGCCTTGCATGGAATTGGAGAAAAGGAAAGGGGCTTATAAATTTTGCTTAGCGTGAGCACTTATTATCTGGCTTTCGGGTTCTTTTTTCTTTGCTATCATGTCAATCTCTGAAAGGGCCTTGCTGCAGAATTCCATTGCACTCTGGTAATAGGTTGCTACAGGATCCTTGTCATTATCAATAAGCACGTCTATTATCCTGTCTTTAGGGTCATGGGTGATATTGTAGAAGTTTGCATGGCCAAAAACCTTTGTCTGGCTCTCATTCATCTTCTCAAGCTGCTTGTATATGGCTTCTACGGCATTTCTGAGGGTCTTTAGGTTCTGGCTTATCTGGTCTGGCGGGATCTCTGAGAAAAGGTTATACATCTCTTTTGGAATACGTATCTTCTCGCGAAGTTTTGCTGAGCCGCCATGCTTGTTTGAATAGACCCGACCGATAACGAAGTTGAGTGCTTTTGCCTTGTCTTCAATCGCCTGGATGTAGGTCTCGATGTTCTTCTCTGTATTATGGTAGAGGACACTTTGCTCAAGCTCGCTTTCCCTGTTGTATCTCTTTTTTGACTCTGTTGAATTTTCTTTGATAAGTCTTTTCTCTATCGGTCTGATAAGGACACTATCAAGGAACTGGAATAGGTCAAGGATTATCAGATAGAAAATTGATATCACGAAATTAAGGAAGATTATATTTCCTGCTTCAACCTGATTAAGTCCTGCTACTTGACCTGACATTGCTATGGCATACCATATTATACAGGTGAAGATGGGAACAGTCCATACTGCTATCTTGTGCCTTAGTTCACCTGTTGCAAAGAAAAGCACTGATGCTATGATTGTCAGTAAAGTAGGTATGAATGAGAGAAAGATGATAAAGAGGGGTGAATTGGTCTCGATATTGATCCATCCGATCAGGAAGAAGACCAAAGTTGCATAGAATGTCATGAAAAGCTTTTCATTGAAACTCATCTCTTGTTTTTGTTCTTTATTCTGTTGTTCCCTATTCTGGTTATGCGGGATGTGCGCCTTGTTGATCATCTCAACAATGGCTTCTTCAGAATAATTGAGACGGCCGAGTTCTTGTTTTACGTATTCTGTATCATATCCTGCTGCTAAAAGTGAAGATGTGTAGTATTCCCCCTGGGAGTCGGCAGGTTTTTTTGGAGCCTTCTCATGGGTCTCTTCATAGGATTCAGACTCCTTTGCTTTCTGTGAGAACTCAATCGGTCCACCGGTTCTTTCCATGTTAAGGGCTTACGAGCATCAGGTATTTATAAGTTTTGTTGTATAGCCGTTGACATGTATGGTACGTGTACCTTTTGGACTGAGAAAATTTATGGTGTAGACTGGAAGGTATATGAGCTCATGTTCTGTGACATCTGCCTTGAACCATGCCTGAAAAAGTGTCTCGCATTGCTTGATGGTCACTTTTGCCTTGCGTTCCTTTGCACCCAGAGGGCGATTGTTGGTCTCGACCTGGGAGTTGAGGTCTCGTACATTGAATGCTAAGTTGTTCAGGTCAACTATTGCAAACCACATATTATGGGTCCCTTCTTTTATGGCTGACACAAGTTTCTTTTTTCTGAGATTGTTTAGTGCGCGGGTTATAGCCTGCTTCTTGAATTTGAGTTTCAGTGTGATACTGTCTACAGAAACATTGGTTGCCCTGTCTGCAAGATGCCTTAGTATTATTATCTCATTTGATGTCAGATCTATGAGCCGCTTGAACTCGGTATTGCATTCCCATCTGTTGGTGCGGCATATGGTGCCGTTCTCAGCATTCATAAGCACCTTGAAGATGTTGATGCCCTTGCTCATGAAGGCAGACTTTCTCTGGACAACAGTGAGTGCATAGAAGGGAATTAGTTCAAGGTTATAGGATCCAAGCTTTTCCTTTGGACCTATGAGATATGTCCTTTTCCTGTGAAGTTCAATAAGTTCTGTGAGTTTGCGATCGTCTATAAGCAAAGGGAAATGTTTTACTGATTCCTCATCTGCTGTATCATTTCCTTTAGGGATTGTCTGTGTTTCTTTTGCCTCCTGTTTGGGTTGCTCTTGTGGTGAGTCTTGGATTGTCTCTTGTTTGGGTTGCTCTTGTGCTGTTTCTGGGGGTTTCTCATGTGAAAAATCCAATGCATCTTCTGTCTTGGTTGTTTTTGTTTCCTGAGCTGAAAAATAGTCGCGGTCCTCTTTTGTGATAAGAGCCTTTAGTTGCGTGTCAGGTATTGTGGCGTGCTTTGTGTATAACCATCTTACTTTTATGTGAGTTATCTTGTCCACAACATCCGGAGAGAAGAGCAAGAAGTTGCCTGCCTTTAGTTTTGGAAGGCGGTTTGATATGTCTTCATTAGAGATAGATTTTAAGGCGTTCTCTATCTTCTTTTGATCCTGTTTGGTGGTTAGTCTTCCGATTGCCCATGTGCCAAACTGAGCAAAAGCCTTATAGTCTATGTCACCTGGATTTTGGGTTGCGATGATGATTCCTATACCATATTTTCTTGCCTGCTTGAGAAGCAGTAGAAGGATGGGTTTTGGCATTGGCTTTTCTGAACCTGCTGGCATGTATGGTGCTACTTCATCTATGTAGAATAGGCCCTGAAGCTTGTCTGAAGGGTTTGAAAGCATCCATTGGTATAACTGGGTCGCAAGGATGGTAAGAAAGAATTCTTTTTCTTCCTGGTTTGTCAATGTGTTCAGGTATATTATGCTGATCTGGGTCTTGTCCCGCTTTCTTCCGAATAGCTCCTCTATATCAACCGGGGTCCCAAACTGGAACAGAAGCTCTTTTTGACCGACTGTCAGGAATCTTACTTTTCTTACGAGTTCTTCTATGTCTTTTTTGTCCTTTATTAATTCTTTTACCTGCTCCAGGATTTCTTTTTGTTCAAGGATCTCTGCCAGGCGCTTGAATGTTCCGATGTCGTCTTGCTTATCATAATGAGATTTTAGTATGGTGTAGAGGATGCTTGCAGCTGCTTTTCCTTTGTCATTCATCAGGCTGTAGCCAAGTAGTTTTGCAAGAGAGGTCGCGATCTCATTCAGGACCGGAACTATCTCTTCTGGATCAGAGGTCTCAGAGAACCTCAAGGGATTTATGCAAATGGGGATACCTTTGGAAGATATTGGTGTGAAGATGGTTACCCTGACGTTTTCCTTGTATTGTCTTACTTCTTCCTTGTCATCCTCTGCGGGCTGGATGAGAGATGCAAGATCTCCCTGCGGATCCACAAGGATTGAAGGGATTCCTGCAAGAGCTGCTTCCTCGATTATGACTTTTGAAAAGACTGTCTTTCCTGAGCCAGAGGAGCCGAAAGCAAACAGATGCTTTTTCAGGTTATCAATTGGATAATCAAAAGGCTTTTCTTTACTGTATCCGATAATTGCCATCAAGAAGATGAAGGGAAAGTGGTTTTTAAAGTTTTGTGTTGATGTCGA
>CAYYOI010000090.1:0-3964 GCA_964473285.1 uncultured Methanosarcinales archaeon
TTATCCTCCTGCAAGGCAGCACCATTTTCTTTTTAAGTATCGGAGATACTGTTCTAGTCAAAAAATTAATAAGGAGATGAGTATCGCTTAAAACCATGAAAGATATCTCGCATATGCGTATCCTGGCAAAGACCGACCAAAAGAGGGTACAAATCAAGCGGCTTATCAAAAAAGGCTATACCTTGTGTGATATGCATGTCCATACACGGTTCTCTGATAGTTATACAAGGGTAAGAAGACTCCTTAAAAAAGCGGAAAAGAAAGGAATTGGGCTTGCAATAACAGATCATAATGAGATAGGTGGGGTACTCAGGGCATATGAGCTTGAGGCCAATGTGATGGTTATACCTGGAATTGAAGTAAGCTCAGCTGAAGGTCCGCATATTCTGGTGTACTTCTCAAAGGTGGAGGAATTGACTGAATTCTATAAAAGGCATGTAGAGCCTGCCAAGAACAAGAATCCTCATACCAACACCAAACTGACCATCCCTGAACTGCTACAAATGGCACAGGCATATGATAGTGTGATAAGCATTGCTCATCCTTATTCTCCAGCATATACTCATGTTCCAAAAGGTATAAAGAAAGGATATATCATGCCGGATATATTACAATCTGTAAATGCAGTGGAAGTCATCAATGGTGCCATGACCAAAGGGATGAACAACAAAGCAATGGCATTTGCTGATGAGCTCTCCTGTGGGATCACCGGAGGTAGTGACAGCCATTCACTGTTCGAGTTCGGTAAGGTAGTGACGTATGCTAAAGCAGAGACAGTCTCAGAGTTTTTGGGTTGCATAAAAAATAAGCAATCTTTTGTGAGGGGGGCACCTGTGAACCAGCTCCAGCGGATGCCTTCTATTGCAAAGTCAGGACAAAAACACATGCCATACCTTGTGCCTTCTTTAGGGCAAAGGTATGAACAGATTGTGGTAAGGCCTATGAGATATCATAAGCCAATGATAGTAAATAAACTGACTGTGCTTTCCAATGAATCAAAACAAGTCATAAGAAACCCTTTACCTGCAGCCAAGCTTATATACAAACCCCTCGGGGTGGTTGTGAAAAAGTTTAATAATGGGAAGTAATTCGTTCTTTTAAATGCCCCTGTGGTCTAGTGGATATGACACAGGCTTGCGGAGCCTGTTACCGGGGTTCAAATCCTCGCGGGGGCGTTTTTATCTGGGGTATACACCAAATATTTAAGTAAGAATTCTTCTTTTGTAACATTTGGGGGGTGGTTACAATCGTAGCTGAAGTTGCAAGACGAATGGTGGAAAAAGCAGGTGTTGATATAGATAAATTGCTTACACTTCTTACCAAGAATGCATCTGCTGAACTGACAACCTTTTACTATTATACTATACTTCGATTCAACCTGATAGGGTTTGACGGAGAGGGTCTGAAAGCGATTGCTGAGGATGCACGAATAGAGGACAGAAATCATTTTGAGGCACTGCTTCCGCGAATCTATGAACTTGGAGGAAAGATACCTGATGACATGAAAGAATTCCATGATATCTCAGCCTGTCCTCCTGCGAAACTACCAAAGAAACCAACAGTAAAAGAGATTGTAGAGGTATTGCTAAAAGCAGAACAATGTGCAGTTGCAGGATACACTGAAATATGCAACATGACTGCGGGAAAGGATCACAGAACGTATGACCTGGCTCTTGCAATACTTAATGAGGAGATTCAACATGAAGCGTGGTTTACTGAGTTTCTGAATAAGGGACCTTCAGGACACTTCCGAAGACCAAATGGCATAAACAGTCCTTTTGTATCAAAGTTTTTGCAGTGAGTTCATATATTTGGTAAAGCCCCTTACGTAACTTCTATAGGGTTTTCCTTCCAGATGCTTGGCAGTCTCGATACCTGCCTGTAGGACCAAGCTCGCTTCAGTGGGGCGGTCACGTTCCATGTAATACTGCCATTTGGTGGCGCAGCGATAGAGGGCAACATCCAGGACTTCTTTCTCATACTCCTTTGGAGACTGAAGATTCTCTCCCCTAATGCTTGAGAACTGATGAAAATTCCGGTGGATCAATTCTTTCCTTTTGTTGTGGTCTTTATAGAAAGGAATACAGAATAAGTAATGCGAAATGTCAAAAGAGAGAGGAACTACTTTCTTGTCTTCTGTGTCATAGATTATTATTTTCCCATTTTTTTCACCAAAATTATCAGAGTGGGCGTCCTTGCAGAATACATGGGTGCTTTCATAAAAATCGTGTTGCCCGAGGATAGCATAAATGACGTCTTTTAAATAAGGTTTGACTTCCATTCCTTCTACCTGTTCTTCTATTCTTGCCTGTAGATAGGAATGATCAAACTCTTGCTTTGGCATCTTGCTGTAAATCTTTGCAAGGACACTCAAACCCTGCTCATAGAGTTCAGGTGTCAAGCTATTCTTGAGGATTTTTTCAGTAAAGGTTTCACCTTCCTGCATCTGCATGGCATAGTAGTTCATCTTATCATCTGAGAACTGTCCAAGTGGATGAGGAAGTATAACTTCTTTACCTAGGATCTCCATCAATTTGTGAGTGAGGCTTATTTCCTCCTCAAAGGATCGTTTCCATGCCTTGATTACTATGGTGTCATGCAGCAAAGGATCCTCAAATGCGTAAAGTGTACATGTCGCTCTTTTGTAAATGCTTGTGTTCTGGAGCTGAGAGGGATCCTGGCGTATGGATTTGACCATCTGTTTCAAATAATCCTTTTTTGTATTATCAAAGTTGTCCACTTTTCTTTTTCTGTAGCGTTTTCCATGGTTCTTGTCAAGCAATCGCTGGAAAGAATCAACTCCGTGCAAACAATGAGCAGCGGCCTTCAAATCAGGTTTATTTGTGAAACTCAATTCTTTGCAGTTGTGTATAAAATCCCAGTATCGTATATCTTTGTGTCTGAATAATGCAAATAGCATATCAGCGTCAATCATTCCATTCTCAAAGGTGTATCTAAAACTTTGCTGCTTGTTGTCAAATAATAAGGCATATGCATAATTCTTTTGTAGCTGTTCATCAGGGAAATCCTTCAGGCCTTTCTTGTATGTTGCTATTGCCTTTTTGGTCCGGCCTTCTTTCAGGAGAATATATCCCATATCCTGGTAGATGGTTTTGGAGAGTGGATGCTTTCGTGAATAGTTTTCAAGAAATACGAGCGCTTCCTTGTATGTTTCCAGGTGGATTGCAGCAATGCACAGGTTCTCATAACATCCGTCAAACTCCCTTTTATTCCTGATTGCTTCGCGACAATTGTCATAGATCTGTTGATGGTGACGTTCTTTTACCAGCTCAATATTTCTGGTGTTAAAACTTTTCAAGGAAGATGAGGCAGGTCTTGTGTGCATATCAAGCATGCCAAGAAAATCATCATGAGAGTTGATTCGATAAGTAAGAGGGGGCCTGACCTGTTCTATGTCTGGTGAGTGCGAGAATCCTTTGAGCCACTGCCTGTGCCAGTAGGGAATCTGAAGATTTGATTCTTCAATAATCAGGTCCAGGCTTTGAGGCGGCATATGTAATCACTAGAGAGGGGGTATAGTTTTTAAAAGTTCCGTGAAGAATGTTATTTGACGTTTAACTTTATTCCCAAAACACCATATTTTTGCTCCTGTTCTTTTGAATATATCTTATAGAGCTCAGTTTCACTTCCTTCATCTTTGAAATCATTCAATAAGTCCTTAAAAGTATTATATCTCAAGAGACCAATGACTTCTGCTTTGATTGTTGCTTTATCAGATAGCCTAGCAAATTCTATGATGTCTCCAAGCTTTATTTTCTGGCGTTTCTCATCAAAAAGCCTTATCTCAACTGTCTTCGTGCCAGAAACAATCCTTTCATAAGGGCCATCCATTAGTTTCATTCGCATGATCGTAAAAGAAGCAATCAATTATATAAAGATTTGGAAGGCGAGGGTGTGTAGATATCCTTTCAACATTATGATTTCTAGCTGATCATAACCATTT
>CAYYOI010000091.1:0-3875 GCA_964473285.1 uncultured Methanosarcinales archaeon
ATATGGTATCCTGCCATTTTAATATATATATTCTACTATTTTTTAGAAAAACTCTATTTTTTCTGCTGGATTGGCAATTCCTTGGTTTTTATCTTTATCTGGAGCAGACCGATAACTACAACCATGGATAATGAATAGAGCAAGAGGAATATGTGGCCTAACCATAGCTCTGATATTGACTGGTTGAAAAGTATGACCTGTTTCAGGACATTCACTGCTATAACAAGGGGGTTGTATTCTGCAATAAGCATGATGGATTCATGCATGCTTTCCAGAGGTAGTATAAGACCTGAGAGAAGAAGAAAGCCACTGCCTATAGATATGGAAGCAAGGGTTACTGCCTCATCTGTCTTGAATATATAACCAATCACCAGGCCAAGCAGGATGAAAAATACAGATGTATTGCATACTATCAAAAGAAGATTGAAAAGGTTTGGGACTGGAAGGTCAAGGAGAAGGTATGTCACAAAAAAAATCAATAAAATCTGGATGAAGACAAGCAAGAATGCTGTTATGAATACACCTAATATGAAATAGCTAGTACGTGTGGGAGTAATGAAATTACGGAGGAATGCGTCAGATTTCTTTTCCATTATCACAAGATTTGAAGAAAGAAACAATCCAATAAGCATTATGAAAAGCACTATCAGAGTTGGGACCATGAAACTCAGATGGTTCTGGTCAGAGGCTATAGAGTTTACTTGTGTATTTATTGGTACAGCAATATTTCTGGCATCCTTTATTTCGATACCTGATAATGTATTGATCATGGAATCCAATGCCGCCTTATGGGTATTAAGCTTCTCAAGATTTGAACGAAGATCTCCAATTATCTCGTCTATCTTTCCTATGGCTTCATTTCGCATGCTATCAGAACTGGAAAGTTTCCTCTGGAGCCGGGCAAGCGAGTCGTCAAGTTCATCAACTGCCTCGTCAAGGTTTTCTTGTTGTTCATTGATGCTATCCTCTCGATCCTTTACTGCATCAGAGGTATCATCTATAAGTGCTGTTATGTTATCCTCAATATCACTGGAGAGGTTAGAATCTTCTACCCTGGATTCAATCCTGTTAAGATTGTTATTGATTCTTGAAATGAGGAAACCCACGTGCTTGTTGAGATCTTCTGAACGATCCTTGACTTCAGAGAAAGGGATATCATCCATAGAAAGATCAAGATTCTTCACCAGGGCCTCAAGCTCGTTTATTTTGCGATTCATATCGGTTTGAGATCTGATCATTGTAGATACAGCTTCTTTTTCTGCTGTGAGCTTCTCGGTTGTAATATCAATTCGGTCAAGAAGCTGTTCAGATAAGCTTGTGGAAAGGTTTGATGACACCTGACCCACCTGGGTGGAGACACTGTCTGTGACGAGCCATGCCAGGTTTAGCTCTGAACTGTCTACAAAGATACTTAACCTGTTATCCATTGAGCGGTTTACTGTAAACTTATTGAAGATCAGGCATATGTTGGTCTCACCGGTCTTAACTGATTCAATGCATGACCGGTTATCTTCCTTGAGTTCTACGTAAAACTCGTTCTCTTCAAGCGCATCAATGATAGTCCCTGTCAATTCGGTATATTCAGGGAAATAGAACCCCACACGAATCTTGTAGTTTCCGGCATTATTGAATGCAAGGCCAACCACAAGGATAAGAAGGAGGGGACCGAGAATAATGACAAGGGCTGAACTCTTTGACCTGAACAGCAACTTGTAGTTTTTTGCGATTATCTTTATCAATGGATGGTTAGCTAGAGTGGAGTGGTTTATCCTGGAGAGCATCTCCTTTGCTTTTTGCCTGAATCTTACCATGTCCAGTATCTCTTTTTTGAAACCACTGACTCAAAAACTTCTGTCAGGCTTGGCTTTGTCAGATTTAGGTCGAGTATATGTTCTTCTTTGTCTTCTATTATGTGTATAAGCTCATGGATAACCTTGTCTGCTTTAGGGGTATAGATTACAAGGCTGTCACCCCTTATCATAATATGGGTGAGGGGAACGCCTGAGTGCTGGATCGCTCTTTTGATAGGGACATAATTATGGGATTCGACCTGAAGGGAGATCTCTTGGTCTGAGGAATAGTTGTGCTTCAGTTGCTGGATTGAGCCCTGGCTACTAAAAATCCGGTCATGGAGGATTGCAACATGGTTGCAGAGATCATCCAGTTCATTGAGGAAATGGGATGTGATAAGTACAGTCTTTCCTTTTTGGTTGATGCGGCGAATCACCTTATATATCTCCTGGCGCATGATGGGGTCAAGGTCTGCGGTTGGTTCATCCAGGATAAGTATTGGAGGATCATGAATAAGAGAACAGGCTATACCAAGCCTTCTTTGCATGCCTCCTGAGAGATTTCCCCCTAGAGTAGATGTGAACTGTGCAAGATTTACCAATTCAAGGGTTGAGAATATTGCTTTTTTCTTAGCCTGTTCATCCATATAAAAAAGAGAACCAAAATAATCCAGGTTCTCCCATACTGAAAGATGCTTATAGAAAGACTGTTTCTGTGGTGAATATCCGAAGATCTTTGTGATATCCCTAGGGTGGTCCTGGATCGAGACAAAATCTGTTTTAGAGGGTACATTGTAAAGCACTTTGCCCAGGTCAGGTTCAAGGAAACCGATAAGAATACTCAAAAGGGTTGTCTTACCAGAGCCTGAAAGACCAATGATACCCATGAGGTCTCCTTTATTGAGGTCAAATGTGATGGTATCGAGTATCTGCTTTTGGCCGAATGATTTGCAGACATTAGAGACACGAAGGGCACAGTTGCCAGTAAGCTGATTCTTGAGAGTCTGGAACATATAGGCAATTGAATTATCATCCCATCCATTCTGCCTGAGTTTCTTCTTTATGAGATCTTCTTTGTAGCCTTCTGCTAGTTTGGATCGAATTACATCTATAGTTTTATCTAAGTATTGTTCCGACCCCATTACAACCCTCTTTTATTATTTTTTAAGAATGAGGCTATTTAAATTTAACGAAAAATTTTATATTATCTAAGTTATTCATCAGGATTATGAAGATGCACCTTGTACTTTTGGGGCTTGTTATCCTCATTGCATTGATAGGGTTCCTGCACGAACCAACCATTACTGGAAAAGCTGTTGTAGGGTGTGAAAGCCATTCCTATAAGGAGTGCCATGAAAATGAGGTATATTGGTATGACTCCTGTGGAAATGTTGAAGAGGTTGATCCTTGTTCTTCCCGGGAGATTTGCAAGGATGCAAGCTGTGAATGCAGAACAGGTTATATCAAATCTGATGGAGAGTGCCAGAGGACACTGTAGAAAAATTAATAAGTAAGGGTAATGCCGGATTATTGATGGATTTACAGAAATTCCTGAAAAGGGAAAAGAAAATATGGCATAGACGATTCGTACCTTCTCTTGCAGCAGCGTTGCTTGCAGGATTCATATCATACGTGATTGATTTTACGCTTTCTAATGTGGTGCTTTTTGCAAGTGTAGGAGCCTTAGCATTCATCCTGACTAATACTAAACATCATCACCTGGCTACATTAAGTACCACAATCCTTGCTTATACTATTGCTTTGATAATCTCGTCTCTTGTTTATATGGCAAACCAATACTATCTACTTCACATGTCAATAAACATATTCTTACTGGTCTTTTTTGTGGGAATATCGCTTTATCTAATGCGATCCATCCACCTGCGATCAGTGTATCCTTATCTTTCATCCTGCTGAAAAGATCCTATGTTGAATTGTTATACATTGTGATTGCGATATTTCTGCTATTCATAATAGTAAGGCTTATAACATATGCATATTCAGGAGACCTTTCAGGCACTTCGGAAAGGAATTCAGGAAACATCATTAATCTCCAAAGAAACAGAGGCCATGTAAGTCTCTCCC
>CAYYOI010000092.1:0-3619 GCA_964473285.1 uncultured Methanosarcinales archaeon
GTATGGCCGGGGTGGTGATTGGGGTACTCAAGTTTACCTGAGCGGATGTGGAGACTGGAATGCTGGCCAGCAAAGAGCTCATCCCCGCTGTGATCGAGGAGTTGAACCGGGACGACCGGGTTGTCTTCGCCTGCCTGTATGGCTCCGTAGCTGAGGAGGGCATAGGCCGGGACATGGACATTGCCGTCCTTTTTTTGACTTTTTTAACAGCTTGATCCACTGAAAACAATCACTCATCACATCAAAGGAGTCCCTATGAGCGCCCGTATCTTTATCTATGCCTTCATGTCTCTTTTTCTTTTTCTCCTGGCCGCATGCGCCACAACAGATTCTGCCAACAGGTCCACGGTCGTTCTGGAAGTCCCGGGCTGCGGCTGAGCAGACGATGCGAAAAGGATAGGGTCTATCCTGAACAGGGTGGATGGCGTGCACAAGGTGACTCCCAATACTATCAGACAAACAGTCAATGTGAGCTATGATCATAGGTTAGTATCAATAGATAAAATGACCAATGTCTTGAAACAAAAAGGGTTTACAGTCCGTGGGCAGCATCAAGATTCTCAAAAAACTCAAAGAAGTCTTTGAAGGTAAATGATGCTTTTAGGTTCTGAAAGCAAAAATCATTTCAACGAAATATGAAGATAACAAATCGAAGGAGATCTAAAATGAATGTTACAAAATGGGGCATTCAGATTGTCTTGGCGGGGCTGCTTTTTGTTTTGGCTTGTGCTCAGACACCACAGATTACACAAGAAAATCGAAGAGTAGTAAAAATGGAAATTCCATCATGTGTCTGAGACGCATCAGCTGAGAGGGTACGGAGTATCCTCATGAGGACCGAAGGAGTGGGGAAAGTCAGTGTTGATCCAGATAGAAATACGGCAGAGGTAGTCTACGACAATTCAGTGACTTCAATTGATGTTATTACCAAAAGACTGTCAGACAAAGGTTATCCCCCTGAGTCTACGAATTATTCAAAATGAGATCTTGGTTTGCGCCGAGAGGAAATTGCGATGCTTATGTGAGGTGTTAAGTAGGAGTTCAAAAAAAAACAAAATTGAGCGATTCTCAGTTTAAGCCGTTGAAGTACCGGTTATTGTGAGCACCTGAAAGGGGCGAAGCAATCTCATGATAACCATCTGTGGTTGCTTCGCTTCACTTGCAATGACGGTTAGGAATCTCTCAGTTCAGGAGAAAGAAAGCCTTATCTCTTTCTTATCGATTTGAGTGTATTCTTTCTCGGCCACCCGCTTGTTTAGTTATCATGAATTTCTCCTGTCTCCTGCGACCTCAAAAAGCAAAAAGCCTATCTCTCTCTGATCATGATCTATCCCAAGATTATATAGGTAACTTAATTTAAGAGGTATAGAGATACATCAGTTAAAATTAAACCTGTAACTAGTGCCGCGTCATATATGTATTGTCTGGTTTTCGATACGAAAGCTTTTCTCCTCTGGTTTTCCTCCTTGCCGCCTGTCTTTCAGGCGGGAGGGAGGGGTTAGGGGTGGGTTCTTTGTTTGCGACACTTGAGATGTGTCAAGGCATTAGGCTTCAGTTCAGGATGAAATGAACCCCTTAAAGGTCATCATTTCCAATTAATTGATCGTGGTTGATAGCTATTCGTAAGATTCATACGTTGTATAAACTTGCACATGATCTAATTCAGGAGGATTGTCCATGAGACGTTTTCTAAGTAGTCTGGTAGCAATGTGTGCCTTTATTCTTTTGAGTGCCGCGTCTGTTGCTGCCAATGAAGAGGTTCAAACCTTTGTCGTTCTCCCGATATCGGTACATGGACCTCAAAAGTATCAATACTTGCAGCAGGGAGTTCAAAGCATGCTTACTTCAAGATTGAATTCCCCGGACCATCTGATTCCTGCTGAGGATTCTAATTTGAATGTTGCGTCTGCTGATATTGAGAGTTCGAAGCAAGCGTTCCAACTTGTTCAAGACTCCAACTCGGATGTGTTGCTTTGGGGTGATTTAACTATTGTAGAGGACAAGGCCAGCCTTGATATTCATGTCCTCACAAGCGAGGGGAAAGAAGATACCAAAAGTATCCAGACAACTGTACAGGAATTGGTTCCTGCATTAGAGAATATAGCTGCAGACATCAACGAACAGATCCTGAACAGATCTGATGGAACAAGCACGACAGAAAGAAAACAAGATGCTGTCCGTGAATCTGAGAAACGGACTTTAAATCCCAGCTTGCAATATGCACAGGGGCGGGAGCAATCTCAAGGTGAGGGTCTCAATCCTCAATTCGAATATCAAGATGACATAAGCATTGGGAGAACCAGGTCTCAGAGTCTTCCTTTTCGAGCTATAGGCATGGCTGCTGGTGACGCTGATGACAACGGAATAAAAGAAATCTTTTTTTTATTGGATAATGAAGTTATAGCCTATAGATACCACAATCAGAAACTACGCAAGGTGGCTTCTTATAAAGCAGGGAAAAAGAGTACATGCTTAAATATTAATCTATTAGATCATAACAATGATGGACATAAGGAGATAATTGTTTCTGCCATACAAGATAATTATGAGCGTGTTCAATCATTCGTACTTAACCTAAAAGACGACGAATTGGTTGAACAAGAAGACAATATTGATTTATTCCTGAACGTGGTCAACATCCCGCCAAATTATGATCCAGTTTTGATTGGTCAAAAGAAAGGGACGAAATCCTTATTTGATCGTAAAGTACACAGGGTGATTCGAAGCAGTGGTGAATTAAGTTTGGGTCAAGCTTTGTCGTTGCCTTTTGTTGCTAATGCCTTTAACTTTACATACATGCAAAACAGCCAGGGAAAAGGGCATTTGTTGATTATTGCTGACAATCGCGATCATCTACGAGTCTATAAGGAGAATGACAAGGCCGTTTATGTAACAGATGAAGAATATGCCAATACAGCAGCTTATGTGGAAATGGGGGATAATGTACCTGGTTTGGAGATGCATCATGAGGACATTAAAAAGATGTACTACATTCCGGCCCGGATGATCCCCTGTGATCTGGACCGGGACCAGAAACATGAATTGCTGGTTAATCGAAATATATCCACAGCAGCTCAATTCTTTTCCCGCTACCGGTCCTATCCCCAAGGGGAAATGCATAATTTGATCTGGGATGGCATAGGCCTGAACGTTCGATGGAAGACACCGGTCATTAAGGGCATGATCGTTGATTTTGGCCTTGAGGACATGACAGGAGACGGGGAAAAGGATATGCTCGTCGCTGTGAATACTCATCCAGGTATGTCCGGAATGGGTAAACGACAGACATACATGTTGATTTACCCGCTTCAGGGCCAGTCAGATGATGAGAAATAAAAGTAATGCTCTTATCTCAATCCTAATGGGGATGTCGTTCATGTCCAGTTGAGTCAAGTATGCTTAAGATAAAAAAGGCTCCTGACTCTAAAAAGAGTCAGGAGCCTTTTTTATGATTCCTCGATGACTATTCATGCATTAACTGATAATAAGGATTGTTGCTAACTGTAGACTAAAAGTTATGACACCACGCATGTCCTGAAGCAGCTCGGACTCGGTAAATCTAATTCAATGATATCTATCACTTTCCTCCGTTTCCATGACCGCCAAAAAGGTTGTGAAA
>CAYYOI010000093.1:0-3528 GCA_964473285.1 uncultured Methanosarcinales archaeon
GCAGGAGGTTCAGGGAGAGCAGGCGGTAGTTGATGCTGCCGTTCAAGAGGATGTTCCTGTTCCTGAATTACCAAAAAGGTTGTCATCTGTTGTAGAAAAAGAAGGATTGACATTGGATAATATTGATGAAGTATCATCAAAAGAAATATCTTCAATGGAGGCTTTAGGAGAATCGGAATCAAAAATACAAAAAGTAAGGAATGATTATGACAAGATAAAAAACTACTTGCAACAGAAAGAAGATGCTCCTTCGGTAGAGACAAGGGAACAATTAAAGAAAGAAGATAAGCCGGAGAAGGAAATGACCGAGAGTGAAATGATAGATAGTGCCACGAGTCTTGATGATTTATTTGACATGTATGCTGATGGTAAAGTTTCAAAATCTAAACAATTTGATAAAAAGGCAGAAGAATTAAGATTAGATGCCATGAAATCAAAAGCTGGTGATAAATTAAGAGACGTGGCAAAGAAAGTAAGGGAAGGTAAAATAAGTAAAATAACTGGTTTTAAGGCTACTACTGGATTTGATGTTGTATGGGATGCTTCTCTTGAAGTAGTGGCTACTACACTTGAAACTACCGGTAGTTTGGCTGATGCAATACAGGCTGGTATTGATTATATAAAGTCTACTGATTGGTACAAAAATTTATCGAGCAATAAAAAGAAAAAACTTGAAAATGAATACAGGAAAAAGATAGATAGTGAACTTTCAGGAGAGTACTCGAAGGCAAAGCAACATTCTTTCTTGAACAAAGACCTGCAAGATCAATACGAGCAATCTGTTATTAAGCCCGAGACTTTTTCTCAAAAAGCAGCGGTTTTCTTTAAAACTTTAAGGGATAAAGCAGTAAGAACTTACAAGTTTTTACCCAAGACAAAACGATTTGCAGAGGCTTATAATGCCATAAATAATTTTCAAAAAGCTGTAAGTATAGCTTCTAATAGGGCTACATCAAGTATAAGAGACATTATTGGTGGCATGGATATGGCAGAGTACAGGTTGTTTTCAGCTAAAGTTGTATTTGACGATTTGGCTGAAACTATAAAAATAGATTCTGATTACGTGCTTCCCTGGGGGTTGACAAGCGAGACTCTTCAAACGGAGCTTGATCATATAAACAAGTTCGTGGCAATGAATCCTAAAGTTTTAGATGCTATATCGAAAAGAAAGAGGTTTCAGGAAGAAATAAAAAAGGAGTACGTGGAGCTTGCCAAGAAAGTAGGAATAGACACCAAGGGCAAATTTGACAGGAAGGATTATTTTAGACATCAGGTATTATTGTATGGCATTGCACATGGAAGAGGATCAAGAGGCAGGGGGATGCTTGACAGGCCAAAGAAGCTTGACATATTCAAGAAGAGACAGCAAGGAAAAGGATTACCGATAAACAGGGATTATATCGAGGCCGAATTCGAGGTTTTCAACAAGTTGCTATATGCTGTTGAGAAGATGAAGTTAATTGACAACGTGTATAGGAACTATGATGTAATGCCAGGCTTAAAAGAAAAGGCAAAAGCATATCTTGGTGATGAAGCGTCAGCATCAGAGATAATGGCATACGTGGAGAATAATATTCCTGACGGGTATGTTCTTGACACGCCAGAGAACATGAACTTTTTCATGGCTGACAGTATACCAGCAGGGATTGCAAAAGAACTAATAGAAGGTAAAGTTGAGGAACTTGGGATAACAAGAGATGATGTAAGGAAGGTGTTTGCTCTTGGTGCTAAGAAAAAAATTGTTATACCGGAAGAAATATACAACACGTTATCTGACTTGTCAAGACCGGGAAGGGGTTCTGATGCTGTAAGTAATTTTTCAAGGAAAGCCCTTACTGGATGGAAGGTGTGGTCTCTTATAGGGCCGAGAAGATTTATAAAATACAATATAAGAAATATCACGGGAGATGCAGAGGCGGTATTTCTTGGAAATCCAAGAGCATTTAAGAGAGTGCCAAGAGCGGTGTCCGAGCTTTATAACGTGTATATAAAAAGAAAAGAGCCATCTCCTTTGATGAAGGAATACATAGGCAGGGGTGGCATGGAATTAACCATGACTGTTCAGGAGATAGGTGAGTTGAGAAAATTAGGAGAATTTTCAAAGTATTATGATGAAAGCGAAAATGGTATTAGAAAAGCCGTGGGTGTTTTAAAAAAAGGTATAAAAGCATATTGGCGGACGGTAAGGCTTCTTACTGATTTTAGAGAGCAAATATTGAGATATGCAGCATTCTATGATTATGTTAAGGATATAGAATCTAATGGCAAAGTGACTAATTATGGAGCGAGTGACCCGGATTTTATTGATGGATTAGGAAACAAGTATGATAAGGCGTTCAGGTTGAGCAATGAACTCATTGGTGCTTATGATCAGATTGGAGAGATAGGGCGAAATTTAAGAAGCCATTGGGTTCCATTTTGGTCATTTCAGGAAACTAACATGAGGCGGTTTAATCAATTGATGATGAACTCTGTTGACATGAGTAACAGCGATAATAGCAAGGTAGGCGGCATGACCAAGACACTTGGCGTGGCCAAGACATTAGCCAAGAAAGCCCCGTTTGTTGCTTTAAGAATTGGAAAGCTATCATTAAAAATGACCGGGTTTTGGGTAAGCACGGTACTTTATAACAATCTTTTTTGGAATGAAGAAGAAGAAGAATTGCCAGAGGAAATAAGGACAAAGCCTCACATAATTCTTGGAAGGAATGATGATGGCACTATAAGGTACTTGGATAGGATCGGTATTCTTGGAGATTATCTTGAATGGTTTGGACTTGATGGGGCTGTGTTGTCCGTTGATGATTTTATTTCTGGTAGAAGGAATGCTAAAGAGATAGCCGGGGACATGGCAAAAAGCCCTGTTAACAAGTTAGTTAATGGTGTTAATCCTTTCGTAAAAACCCCGGCAGAACTGTTGACTAAAAAGTCATTTTTCCCAGATGTTTTCAGGCCAAGATTAATAAGAAATTCTCACGAGCAAATAGCCATAAATCTTGGATTAAAAGATGAGTACAGGGCATTATCTAAATTGCCATCTAAATCTTATACCAAGTCATTAAGAAAATTATTTTGGAACGAGATACATCCAATGGAATCTTCTTATTGGCAATTAGTAAGTGACGTGTACACGTACAGGGGAAAGAGGAAAGGTAGTTCCGGTATATCATTTTCCACGAGTGAAAAGAGCATGAAGATATACTATTACAAGCAAGCGTTACATTACGGGGACATGGAGGCAGCGGACAGGTATCTTGAAGAATATATAATGCTTGGAGGAACCAGGAGAGGTTACAAGCAATCAATGAGTTTTTTAAATCCATTACGAGGGATAAGAGATGATGAGCTTGAAGATTTCAAGAAATTCATGGGTAAAGATGCTGATAAGAAAATAGAAAAGGCCATGAATTATTATGATAAGGTTTTAAGTGTTGAACTCCCGTGGCCTGGTGAAGAAGATGAATCAACAGGAGTTAGGTTTGTTGACTAAAGCGATTTTGCAAATGCAAATAAAAATTAATAATATTG
>CAYYOI010000094.1:0-3493 GCA_964473285.1 uncultured Methanosarcinales archaeon
AGGCTTATAAGCTCATAATCCAAAGATTATTCGCTTGTTAAGTCAACAATGTCTGAAATCGAAACCTTTAAATAAACAGAGATGTTCACCTAAAATATTAGAATTCTTATGGTTAAAATGGCAGAAAACGTTATGAAAACTGGTACAACAACATTAGGTATTGTATGCAAGGAAGGAATAGTTCTTGCTGCAGACATGCGGGCAACAGCAGGTAATCTGATCGCATCAAAAGACACAGAAAAGATTGCTCAGCTTACAGACAGCATTGCAGTCACAATGGCAGGGACTGCATCAGATGGCCAGATACTTATCAGGCTTACAAAGGCAGAACTTAAGATAAAGGCTATAAGGAATAATGTGGCTTCTTCAGTAAGAGAGGCTGCAAATCTTATGTCAAGAATGGTCTATCAGAATATCAGGCGTCCAAGCATGATTCCTGGAGTATCTCACTTTGTAATGGGTGGGCATGATGAGACTGGCGCATATCTTTTCGATATATTCCCAGACGGAACAATCTCTGAATGTAAGCAGTATATCTCCTCAGGGTCAGGAAGTGTTATGGCATATGGTGTGCTTGAGACGCTTTATAAGGATAAGATGACTCTTGAAGAAGGTGTTAAGCTTGCAAAGCAGTGCATTAATGCAGCTATCGCAAGAGACAGCGCATCCGGAAATGGTGCAGAGATTTATACTATAACAAAGGATGGTGCAAAAAAGGTTCTTCACGAGGAGATCGAATACAAAATAAATTAAATTCTCTTTTTTGGTGTAGCACATGAGTGAAATAATAGACGAAATACTTAAGCATATTCCCAAGAACAAGGTCAGTGAAGCAGGTTTTGAAGGAGCAAATATTGTCCTTTATACAAAGGATAAGGATTTCTTTCTTGAAAACAATGGACTCATAAAAAAGATAGTCCATGAAATCAAGAAAAGGATAGAACTTCGTCCTGACCCTTCCATAACAGTAGAACCCAAAAGAGCTGAAAAGGAGATAAGGAATCTTGTTCCTGAAGAAGCAGGGCTCTGCAATGTCATATTTGACCCTAACCGTTCACGTGTGATAATAGAAGCAGAAAAACCTGGTCTTGCAATAGGAAAGCAGGGTTCAATCCTGCGGGACATCCGGGCAAAGACATTATGGGTGCCTCATATCCGAAGGACTGCTCCCATAAAGACTGATATTGTTGACAATATCCGCATGGTTCTCTATAACAATTCCGAATATCGCCGGAAATTCCTTGACAATGTAGGTCACCGTATATATGACGGCTGGATCAGGGGAAAGAAAGACGAATGGATCCGTGTGACAACCCTCGGTGGAGGGCGGCAGGTAGGTCGTTCATCCTTGTTTGTCCATACCCCTGAGTCACGTGTATTGCTTGATTGCGGCATTGATGTCGCTGCAAATGATCATGACCAATATCCTCACCTCGAAGCTCCTGAGTTCAAGATCGACGAGCTTGATGCGGTTGTTATAACCCATTCTCACCTTGACCATTGTGGTTTGGTTCCATGGCTCTTCAAGATGGGCTACCGTGGCCCTGTCTACTGCACCATGCCAACTCGTGATGTAATGGGGCTTATGCTTCTTGATCTCATAAAGATTGCACGTGGTGAGAACAAGGATCCCCTCTTCTCGGTCGATGATGTAAAGGAGATGGTGAAACACACGATATGTCTTGATTACGAGGAAGTTACAGATATAACTCCAGATATACGTCTGACCTTGTATAATGCAGGTCACAATCTGGGTTCAGCTATGGCCCATCTTCATATAGGTAATGGCTTGCATAATCTTCTTTACACAGGAGACCTTAAGTTTGCAAACACTGGCCTACTTTCAGCAGCACATTCAGATTTTCCTCGTCTTGAGACACTTATTATCGAATCTACATATGGTGCGCGTGATAATGTCCTCCCACCTCAAAAAGAAGGTGACGGTCAGCTGAAGGATATTGTGATAAACACCATCAATCGTAACGGAAAGGTATTGATTCCAACATTGGGTTCAGGCAGGGCCCAAGAAATAATGATCATGATCGAGCAGTTGGTAAGGACTAAGCAGATCCCAGAGACTCCGGTTTATATCGATGGTCTTGTCTGGGACGTTACAGCCATCCATACCGCATACCCTGAGTTCATGAACAATTCCGTAAGGAAAATGATCTTTCATAAGGATGCAAACCCCTTCCTGTCATCAATCTTCAAGAGAGTAGGAAGCAAGAAGGAGCGAAGACAGATAATAGAGGAAGAAGGATCCTGTATTGTGCTTGCAACATCCGGAATGCTTGTTGGTGGACCATCTATAGAATATCTTAGGGAGTTTGCTGAGAACAAGAACAATTCTTTGGTATTCTCCTGTTACCAGGCAGAAGGTTCCTTGGGAAGAAGGATTCAGTCAGGTGAAAGAGAGATTATCTTCAAGTCAGGCAATAAGCAGGAGATTGTGGAAATAAAGATGGAAGTCCTTAAGGTAGAGATAACAGGTCACTCAGACAGGAAACAACTCATGAATTATGTCCATCGTATAAACCCAAAACCAAAGAAAGTGATGATTGTGCATGGGGAAAATTCAAGATGTCTTGATCTCGCATCTTCAATACACAAGTCATGTCGTGTTGAGACAGTCGCTCCCCGCAATCTTGAAGCGCACAGATTAAGGTAAACTTTGTTAGATATCTTTTCTATAACAGGCATCATCTTGCCAATGTTATGTATTAAAAATGTCCCTGTAATTTGCTAATCTTCAAACATTAGTGAAAACTCTTTCCTGAGTAATTCTTTGTGGCCTTTCTCTTCAGATGCCAGTTGGTCAAAAATTTCTCTTAATTCTGATCCACAGCTATCCCTGAGCATTATGTATGTCTCTCGTTCTGTATCTTCCCTTTGCATTGCTATCTTCAATATCTCTTTGAGATCAGCAATCTCGTCCAAGGGTGTAAGACTTAGGCTTTCTGCTATCCTGCTATCATGTGTTATGCCTGATTGGAGGTCCATGCTCTCAAGTCTTTCCTTATGTCCCTGTTCCTCATCCGCTAGCCTTTGCAGCAATTCCTCTTGTGCTCCTGTTGTTGCAAGCTCCTTTGCTCTCAGGTACATATCCCTTGCCTGTTCCTCAGCCCTTGTGGCTGCCTTTATTATTTCTTCCATAGAAAAAATATTAAGATTAAATAATTTAAATCTTTAGGTTCTTCTTTAGCATGTCCTTCTTAATTTGCCCGGATAATGTCTTTTCTGATATTTCATCAATCACATATTCCTGGCTTTCTGTATCAACACATTTACCTTTATTACATATAACATCCATTTCAACCTCTTATTTATTTCAGTAATAAGCTTTTTTGAGTCTATTCCGTGTGCTTTTGCTCCCTCTTTCATGGCTGCAATCATTGGATGCGGCCGGCATACAAACCATATCTAATTTTTATCTTTGATGACATTTTTGACTTAACAAGCGAATAATCTTAGGATTGTGAGCTTATAAGCCTCT
>CAYYOI010000095.1:0-3384 GCA_964473285.1 uncultured Methanosarcinales archaeon
ATGGTATCCTGCCATTTTAATATATATATTCTACTATTTTTTAGAAAAACTCTCTCATTCCGAAATCTATATAAATGATAATCGTCCAATAAATATAAAAGAGGGTTGTTATGAGTTTAGTTGATTATTTTATAGGGATGTCCATTGTCTTAGTATGTATCCTCTTGGGTAATGCTTTTTTCTATTACCGGTTTGGTCATTCTTTAATTACTAAGATAAACGCCCTTATTAGTTATGGTATATTTGTAGTAGCAGGATTCAGCAGTTATGTAGGTCTCTATCAGTTGGATACCCTTAACATTCTTTTGCTGCTGATGCTTGGTTTCTTCCTGGTCCTTCTTCCAATCGCATACCTTGGAAAGCATTACATAATAAGGCCTGTGGAAAAGGTTGAACAGGAACTTAAACTCATAGCTAAAGGTGACCTACGAAATGTCAGCGAGATTAATAGTCATGATGAATTTGGTGATATATCAAGCAAGCTCAATATGATTATCGGAAATTTTGTTGAGATTATTTGCAAGATAAAAGCAACATCTTCTTCAGGAGCAAAGTATGCCGAGAATCTTTCTGCTGCATCAGAAGAGATAAACAGTTCAGTCCAGCAGGTCAGTGCGACTATCCAACAGAATGCTGACCGTGCCCAGGGCCTGTCAAAATTGACAGAAGGCACAAAAGAGAAGATTGATGTGCTTCTCAAATCAGTCTCTGAGGTTAATTCCCTTGTAAAAAGTTCTAATGATTCTGCTCATGAGGTCAATGCAGCTGCAGAGAAAGGAAGCAAAGCCGCAAAGAAGGCAAGCGATACGATGCAGGTCATAAATCAGACCATAACCTCTGCAGCAGACAATGTAGAAGCCCTTGCAGGAAAGATAGAGGATGTCCGTGAAGTCATAAATGTCATCAGTTCTGTATCAGAACAGACCAACCTTCTGGCACTTAACGCCGCAATCGAGGCAGCCCGTGCAGGAGATGCAGGCAGGGGTTTTGCAGTTGTTGCAGAAGAGATCCGTAAGCTCGCAGAAGAATCCCAAAAAGCCACCCAGCAGATTGAGCAGATGATCAATGAATATATACAAGAGACCACTATAGCAGTGCAGACAATGAAAGAAGGGACCACTAAGTTTGAAGATGGAAACAAGATCATAAATGATGCTCTTGCTTCGCTTGAGATGATTACAAAGGGAATAACTAACATGACAAGCAAGATTGAGAATATTCATGCAAGCATTGAGGTACAGGAAAAAGCATCCCAGAATGTTAATTCTTCGATAGAGAAAGTATCAGGAATAGTTTCTGATACTACAGCCTCATCCCAGGAGATATCAGCTGCGATCCAGGAGGTCAATTCTTCAATGGAGAATGTTGCCAATACAGCAACAAGTCTTGCACAGGGTGCAGAAGACCTTAAGAAAAACATAGAGAGGTTCGTTATATAGTATGGATCATACACAGTATTTTATTGCTATTGGATTGCTTCTTGTTTTCATACTTATAGGGATGTTCTATATCTATATCAGGTTCAAATGGTCTCTTATAACAAAGCTGAACTTCTTAATATGCTATGTGTTATTTTTTGTCGGAGCCCTTGCAGCATATGTCAGTATGAACGGGTTTAGTACTATAGCTATTATAATCGCCAGTTCAGTTTCCTTTGTCTTTGTAGTTCTTCCAGTAATATATTTTGGAAAGAACATTATAATAAAGCCGATTGTTCATATCAATAATACCCTTGAGAGTCTTGCTGCAGGGGACATGACAAATTTCAGTCCAGTTTCAACCCAGGATGAATTAGGTAACATCTCCAAGAGCATAAATACTGTCATGAGCAATTTTAGTGATATACTTACCCAAATCAAAGATAATACTGATAAGAGCTCATCTTTTGCAGAAAACCTCTCATCATCAACACAGGAGATTAATAGCTCTACTCAACAGGTAAGTTCTACTGTTCAGGACAATGCGGAAAAATCCCAAAGTCTTGCAAAGCTTACAGACAGTACCAAGACCGAGATTCAACAATTGACAAAGTCAATCAACACAATACATAAAGCTGCCGAGGATTCAACCAAATCCGCTGACATTGTTGACAATGCAGTCAAGAAAGGCAGTGAATCTGCAAAACAGGCAAGCAATACCATGGAAGAGATAAGTGGTACTGTATCAAAGTCTGCAAATAAAGTGGAAAGCCTTGGAAGTAAGATAGATGAGGTCAAGAAGGCTGTTAATGTCATCAGTTCGGTTTCTGAGCAGACCAATCTTTTGGCCCTCAACGCCGCAATCGAGGCTGCCCGTGCAGGCGATGCAGGAAAAGGATTTGCTGTAGTCTCAGAGGAGATCCGCAAGCTTGCAGAGGAATCCCAGAAGGCAACACATCAGATTGAAGAGATAATCGTATCATATACTGAAAGCACACGAAATGCAGTCCACGACATAAAAGAAGGCACTTATCGGTTTGATGAGGGCAAAGTGATCATAAAGGAAGCCTTGGGCTCATTGCAACTAATCGGTTCTAAGATAACAAATGTCTCCTCACAGATAAAACAGATTAATGAGACCACAAAGAATCAGACAGAGAATGCAAATGAAGTAGAGCAGTCCATGGAGAAAGTGAACGAGATAGTAGCTGAATCCGCAGCTTCTTCCGAGGAGATCTCAGCAAGTGTACAAGAGATCACGTCTTCTATGCAGGAAGTTGCAAACACAGCTAATAAGCTTGCAAGCGGTTCTGAAGACCTGAAGAATTCTGTTAATCAGTTTGTATTAGAAAAAAAGAAATGAATCATGCTTTTCCAAGCGTGATTTCAATTATGGATACCCGGACATCCTTACCTTCACTGTTCTTAAAGCTTTCAGAATCAATACGAATGTCCTTCACTCCGACCTGTTCTTCAAGAAATCGTTTGCTTGCAACTTCTGCCACGTCAACTGCGCGCGATATGAACTTGCCTCGTCCCTTGACAATAACAGTTTCTGCATTCTTTGTCGTAAACTGCATCACAACTGCAGTCACATAATTCATAAACGGTTTGTTTCCCACAAAGATGGAATTATCTGCGGACATGCTAACACCTCCGTCCTTACTGTCCTATTTGTTTCCTGAGTAGTCTTGTTGAATACCCAGCGATAGTGTTTCTCAGCTTTTTACTACGAATCTCAAGATATTTTTCAACAAGTTTTCTGTTCTCAAGGTAATCCTTACCAAAATTACTGCCATAACTTGCCATAAGGTCATTTGTTATCCGTTTAATCAGTTTTGTCTTAATACGTCCCATGTTATCACCGTTTATATACAGGATATTTACTATATTTATAAAGTTTTGGGCTATCCGGGTGTGTAGATATCCTTTCAACATTATGATTTCTAGCTGATCATAACCATTT
>CAYYOI010000096.1:0-2851 GCA_964473285.1 uncultured Methanosarcinales archaeon
AAACTCTACTATCAAGAGAACAGAAAGTTTTTTTTAGGAATTTGATTATCTTTTTCATGGTTGTTTCTAGCAAAACAAACCATGCACTCATCCTATTTGCTTTTTTTCGAGTACTTAGGGGGAGTCATTTTTCTTTCGGAGATACTGAGAGGAGTGTTTTTCAAAAAAGTGAAGTTAGAATGCTGCACGTTAAAGATTACCACCAGATAAATTTGACAAAGTATTTTATAACATTGTTTTTTTCATATCCTCCATGACTCCTGAAGAAAAAGAGATTCTTAGAACGCTTGTAGAGCGAGAGTTGAAACGGGTTCAAAAAGAGGAAAAGACAACTAATCAGGAAGTAAGAATGCTTGCAGCCGAAGTCAAATACGAGGAAGCATTAAGAACCATTCTCAAGAAACTGTAGCAATGGGTCTTTTTAATAATTTTTTACTCAACGGTTTTTGGAGTTACTCGAAGAAATGATCAGCATCAATACTACAAAGACCAATAATTTATAAAAAAATGCAAGACGAATGGAGTGGTTCCTTACGAGATGTCCCCTTATTCTAAAAAGAAAGTAGGCCGAAGTTGATGTGGGGATTATTCGAAAAACTACGTTTTTTTAGCAAACTTTTAAGAACATGGAATCTTATGGATATGTAATGGAAGCAGTTATCATAGGGGTATCAGATAGATCAAGCCTTTGGAGGCATGGCAAGCTACAGCAACAACAATATCCACAATTTGTTGAAGACTATGCAAAGCTTCTCTTTGAGTTCTTTTCAAATGTCATCGTAACCCCTGATGACGGGGTTTATACTGACATAGCAAGATCTTTTGCAAAACAGAGTGGTAAAAAGCCGATTGCCTACTATCCTGATCAGGATACCTATTATGGCATTGAACACATCAGGCCCAACTTTCCCGATTATGAGCTTCGTCCTATAGGAGGGGACTGGTACAAGCTCAATGCTGATCTGACAAAAGAGGCACCAGTAACAATCTGTATAGGCCTTTCGCCAGGTGTGCTAATCGAGGCATGCTATATAAAGTACCATCAAAAGTACAGCAGATACAAGGATCAGTCCTTGGAGAATCTCCAACTCCTTGTTGATACAAGAACTCTTGAGAATACATTACCAAGCACACTACAGGAACATATACAGAATATTCACTACTATCAAAACTTTCAGGAACTACAATCCCTTCTGAGGAATCTACACTAGGTTTATATAATAACAAATATTCCTTCAAGTATGAAACATATTGCCTTTTTCAAGCATGATTGCTCTATGTGCAAGGAACATGCAATGGAAACCAATCTGTACGAAGGAATGATTCCTGATTTTGGCGATACTCTTTTCTATATCATGCACTGCACTAAATGTGGCTACAGGATGACAGACATCGGAAGCTTTGAAAAAAAAGATCCAGTACGCTATACATTAACCATAAAAGGGGATCTGTCCCCTAAAATAATAAAAGGCTCTATGGGAAAGATACTAATTCCCGGACTCATTGAAAGTGAAGGCGGTATTTTCTCTGAAGGTTATATAACGAATGTTGAGGGGCTCCTGATAAGGTTACGCGATATTCTGGAATTTATAAAAAAATATGAAGATCCAGGCACCAGGAAGCTGATTGATCGTCGTATAAGAAAAATAGATGATACCATGGAAGGAAAGGCGCACTTTGATCTGGTTCTTGAGGATTACACAGGAAATTCTGCAATCCTGTCAGGTAGTGCCCGGCGTGAATTGATTATCTGAGCCAGTCTTTATCACCAAATGGTGTTTTGCAATCTGCATTAATTGTTTCTCCCTTTTTATATATCCTGTCAATTAAATCTTTTTAGAACATTACGCACATTAAAATAATAAAAAATTACCTGAATCGTCCCATGAGTAACGTTACATTCAGAATGACAAGTCCTGCAATAAGCAGTACCAAGTCAAGCGAGAAATAACGGTCAAGGAACAAAACCGCACCAATCATTATGAAGATTATTGACACTCCAACCAGTAATAGCTCGATTACTGACCTGAAGAATGATCTCTTCATCTGGTAGAATTGAGCTATAACTGTCTTTTGTACCCTGTCAATACCTCCTGTAATAGCATCCTGCGTCTGCTGGAAAGTATGCATGAATCCGTCAATAAAATCCTGAAAGCTCATTTTCGTTTCATGAACGCCGCCAACGTACCAATCAAAGCGCCTATTCCAAATGCAGTTCCAACTGCTGCTAGTGGATTCTTCTTGATTCGTCTGTTAAGGCTCCGTTCCAGGTCCCCCATTTTCATTTTAAGTTCTTCAATTTGATCCTTTATTTCATCGATTTTCATATTATCAACCCCATCATGCTAGAAATCATTAATCTATATAAATCTTTCTTCCTCTGTTGCTACTCTTTAGTTTAATGTAAAATTAATGCATTGGATACATTTCATTTTAGGATGAAATCCAAAAGAAGGAAAAATTTAGTAAAAGCTAAAAGAAGAACCTCTGCACAAGCCACAATAAAACAAGGATTATCAGTGCGATAAAACCAACCTTTATGGCAAACTTGACCAGTTTCCATATGAGTAAGGCTACTACAACAAGAGTTATGAGTAGTATTATTAGCTGAGTGTTTGTGAAATCAAATCCTTCAGTGACTTTGCTCTCATTTATCTGACTTGTCTGGTTCGTCTCGTTCAAAGATACATTAAAACTTGTATTCTGAGCAAATACGCATCCCAGAACCAATAACAGGATAAATAATTTTTTCATCCTAGTATAAGTGAAATCAAAGTATATAAGTGTTTCGCCTTATACAGTATCTCCGATACTTAAAAAGAAAATGGTGCTGCCTTGCAGGAGGATAACA
>CAYYOI010000097.1:0-2703 GCA_964473285.1 uncultured Methanosarcinales archaeon
TTGCTAACTTTCCTTAGGCTGGAAGCCTAAAGCAGATTTTTTAGAAAAACTCCGATGCACCGAAAACTATATAAGAAAGGTTAGCTGGAAAAGTAATCATGAACGTTCAAAAAGTTTGAATAATCGCATCCATCCCGGAAGAGTTAAACGAGTTTGCAAGAGTAATAAAAAACAACAAGTAGGATGACAAGGAAATATTTCTGGATATAGGAGGAGTGGGAAAAGCTTCTGCTGCAGTAGTAACCCAAAAGATGATATAGAACAGAATCCTGACCTGATAAGCTATATGGAAGGAGTGGGTGAACTCTCAGAAGAGATGGAGTTGGGAGATCTGGTGGTTGTGTCACGTGCGATTGACGCAGAGATTGATGCAAGTGCTTTTGATAATACACTCAGAGCTGGAGAGTACCCATTTACAAGAAAGAGAATCTTTTCAACAAGCGAGGACCTGTTTAGCATCGCAATCGATACCCCATTAGGAATAAAGATATATGAGGGATATGCAGCCACGGTCTCAACCTTCATGGATTCAACCAAAAAGCGCATCTTCTCTGAAGAGGTAGGCAAACGCCTGGAGATAGAGACCAAAGGAAAGATTATAAGACCAAACATTGTTGATATGGAAAGCATAGGCTTCCTTACAGCTACAGAACAATCAAGGATTCCAAATCTTATGATCAGGTGTGTTGCAAATGATTTCAAGGGAGATGTCCCAAGAGATTACCAAGAATTCCTCCGACATGGAATCGACAAGTATATAGCACTTGTGGGATACCTGCTTACAAAACTGAAGAACTAAATTTTTTCTATATATTCTTCAATCCGTTTGAGGATTGGTTCTACCTGGTGCCTTATCACTTTTTGCTGGAATATGTCCATGAGTTTCATCTTTTCTGCTAAACGATATGTGTCCAGGTGCTTCTCTATTATGTATAATTCATGCAAGCGTCGAAGATGACGATGTATGTTTGCAGGAGTTACTCCTGTTTTTTTCCTTCTTTTGACCAAAAGACCTTCTATGCGATTGTAAGGCAAACCCTGTGGGTGTGAGATAAGTATATGAAGGATATCAACAATGCTATCACGTGAATCTCCTGGTTGGAGGAGACCAATAGATAAACAAATCTTGCGGACAATCTCTCGCTTTGGCATCCTTTTTGGAGGTTCATATTTCCTAAGAGTAATCTCGGTTATTGGAACTTCTTTCATTTTGCTTTCTTTATCTTTGGGTTTTTTATTCTTTTCGCACAAAAGGGTTCAACAGGACAAAGAGGGCATCTTGGGTTTATCGGCCTGCAGATTGACTGGCCAAAAGGAACAAAAACACGGTTGACCAGATGCCAGGTCTTTTCAGGAAGAAGTGCCTCAAGCTGCTGTTCTGTTTCAAGAGTTGTGCTTGTACTGATATGACCTAGCCTGTTGGAAATCCTGTGGACATGGACATCTACGCAGATGGCAGGCTTGTTGAATGCAACAGAAAGGACAAGGTTTGCAGTCTTTCTTCCGACACCTGGAAGTTCAAGAAGCTTTTCCCTGGTATCAGGAACTTGTTTAAAGGACGAGAGCTTTTTCAGATGATCTGCTTTTACCCTGTAAAACCCTACCGGATAGATTAGTTCCTCAAGCTTTTTTCTTTTAATCCTCTTTAGATCTTCAAAGCTATTGACTCTTGAGAAAAGCCTTTTTGCTGCCTGGATTGTAGTCTTATCATTGGTCCGGGAGCTTAGGATTGTTGCAAGCAAAACATGGAAAGGGTCTTGTGTCTGTTCTTTAATAAGTTCAGCTGCAGGCGTATCAAGATCAGAGACAAAAGACTTCAATTTCAGGATTATCTTTTCAAGTTCCATCTGCGGGCAATGTCATATTTTTTGGACATGTCAAAGCATACCTTGTTGATGTTTTGCATTATCTTTCCGTATGGTATAGAGTGATTCTTGTAGAGCCTTTGGTAACGGTTCAGAAAGCGACGTAGCTTTGGCTGTTGTTCCATGAACTTAAAGAAAGGTTCTTTGTTCATGAGTTGAAGTGGGGAATCTATAACAAAAGAAGCACCATGTTCCTTTGCTGCCCAAAACATTTTCTCAATATGTTCTGGTGTGTCTGTTATGTAAGGAAGGATGGGCATGAAAACCATCCCGCAACAGATACCTTTATTGACAAGACTCTTCATTGCACCAAGCCTGTCCTGGGGCAAGGGAGCTTGAGGCTCAAGTATGGAAGACATCTTCTTATCAAGACTTACAAAAGAGAATGATACGCATGCGTTCTGAAGGAGATCGATGTCACGGGTTACGAGTGTTGATTTTGTTATAATGTGTATAGGGTTTGGATGATGGTAGAGTACTTCTAATACTCGCCGCGTAAGCCGGATCTCCTCTTCTCCTGGTTGATATGGCTCCTCGTTTCCTGAGCAAAGGGCTATTGCGCCTTCATCCGGGATCTCCTTGAGGAGCAGAGCTGGAGAGTTGGTATATGCTACTGGCTCAGTTGCATTGCAAAATACGCAGTCAAGACAGCAGCCGGAGTAATGCCTGCTTGCATGGGTACAACTGTACAAACCACTTGATTCCGGAACAAGAATAGACTTGGCTTCTTCTTTTCGCATTGATATATCAGGAAAACCTGTGGCTTATAAGTCTTGCGCTTGTCACAGTATCTCCGATACTTAAAAAAAAATGGTGCCGCCTTGCAGGAGGATAACAA
>CAYYOI010000098.1:0-2643 GCA_964473285.1 uncultured Methanosarcinales archaeon
TAAGCTCTTCCTCCGGCAGAAGCCCCTTTGACAGATTGCCCTGGGGGTCAAGGTCAACAAGCAGGACTTCAAAGCCCAGCTTGGATAAGTACCAGCCCAGGTTGTACACACTGGTTGTCTTGCCAACTCCCCCTTTGCGGTTGGTGAAGATGATCCGTTTACACATTTCAGGTTTCCCGTTTCTCATGCTTCACCTCCGCTTCTTCTCTGGCCGATTGCGTAGGTCTTCTTTGCCTGGTGCACATAGCTTTGCGCCTGGTTATATGCCTGGCGGAAGGCGTAGAGGTTCACCATTGCCTGGGAGGTGAAAAACTCATCCTGGAGCTGGAGCACATTCTCCCCTGTAAAGGTGAGTGTGCACGCAAGGTGGCTGTTTACCCGAATGCACTGTACTGACTCCAGGCTGCAGCGGTTACACAGAAAGTATGCTGCCTGGTACAGGTCTGTTACTGATACCTGGTCCATAGTATCTCCTTGTGGAGGAGAGACTCTTTCAAGAATTGGTGTTTTGTGGTAAGATAGGCGTATCTCATGAGGAGTTCTCCTCGTGTTTTGTAGCCTTGGTTTGCAGATTGGTCGTCGGAAAACCAAGGCTTTTTTTGTTTTCTTCCCTCAACGAGGGGATTTCGCAAAAAGCTGTCAAGTAGTTTTATCGTTTTTCAGCTTGCACTAATTCTACATTATTCGTTACACTGTTGTCAAGCTTTTTCTTTTTAGGTGTATACTGTTTTTGATGAAAGTAATTGAAAGACCGGTTTTTGCAAAGAATCTGATCCGACTAAGAAAGATGCAAGGCCTTTCTCAGGTTGATCTTGCAAAGATGACAGGATTGTCAAAACGTATGATTGCATATTATGAAACAGAAGCAGTTAAACCACCGATTGATAAGCTTGAAGTCTTAGCACACGCACTAAATGTCTCCATTTCTGAACTGATTGGTGAAAAAGAAATACCACAAGACTTACTAGAGTTAGACCCCCGAATTCTTAAAACTGCTCTTATGCTAAAGGAATTAAACCGGAATGATAAAGAATATATCTACGGTTTGATAAAATCTCTGTACAATAAGACTAAGAAAAATGATAAAAATCCCTGAAACAGTTGAAGATATTCAGACGCTAATCGAAAACAAGGTTTAGGAACCACAAACCCCAGCCGGTGTGACTGGGGTTTGTGGTTTTTCTCGCTTCTGGTTACCAGCGGCGGGTTATGCGGTACAAATAAAATGTTGCAGATGATATTTCGTAGATAGAAGAACCTGGTCCAGGAGTATCTGAAAATTGTTGTATCTCCTCATATTCTTCTTCCCAAGTAAAGAAATAAACGTCTCCAGATGGATGTACTGTTGGCCATATCTTTGAGGCTGCTTGATCACAAATAAATATATCGATTAAGAATCCTTGAGCGTTGAATACAAGTATTCCGGATTGACCAATTGACCAGTAATAGTTTGAATCTGAATCCATGCCAATAAAGATAGGTGTATTACTAAAGTTTCTACTTAAGAAACTACTACCTCTCATTGAAAAATCTCGTTCTGGTTCAGAAGATCCTGTTAATCGATGTCTTTCTTGCCAATATAAGTAAAATGTATCATAATCTCTTGTTATCAGCTCATCATGTAAGAATAATCTATTGTTTTCATCAATATTTAATCCATTAGCTTCATATTCAGAGTTCTCACCAAAAAGTGCTCGGGTTTCTTCAGTATTCAGAATATTTCTATTGTTTTCTATAAAATTAGTACCAGGTTCAATAATACTTAAAAAATCTCCGTCATTAAGCCAATAGAATATTGTGTTATTAATATATAACATACTGCTTATTCGAGTATCCATATCAAAGCCAAACCCTCCGCTTGATTGTCGAGATAAAATAACAATTTGCGAAGTGCCTTCATTATTATATTGGTAAAAGTTAATATTTCGGTTAGAATACAGATTTATCTCATTCTCACTTATATATTCCATTCTATCTGCGAGGATATCACCGACCTCGAAATTCACTTGTACTCTACGGATAAATTCAAAATTATGATTATATTCGTGAAAAACAACTTGTTCGGTATCAAATATCAAGAATTTATCAGAATCAGAAAAACACATGAGAAATTCTTCTCCAATTTCAGTTGGAGATCGCATTTTAAGCGACATTGCTTCACCTTCTATTCCAAAAGGAAAAGTTCTGACCAGTTCTATCTCGTAGTTATGGTATTGTTGTGATGAAACAAAGCTTGTACTATATAGCAATAATAAAAAAATAAAGTTCATAGATTTCATTGGTGCAACCTTCCGATTCTCCAAATGTTTTCAGGGTTATTTATATAGTCAGCTAAGGCGTTCGTATTTCTCACCTCTCCATAGTCCTGTCTTCCTGTTGCTTCAATCAAAGTAATATTTTCTGGGAGTATAACACCATTGTCTTGGTATTCTATATTTTGGATTATTGCTACATGGTATTTTATAAGGTTTTGGCCATCTATCCTCGTATACATGTAAAAAATGTCACCAGGTCTAATTAATTCTAAGTTTATCGGCTGTTCAAGTATATTATTTGGTTTCCTTGTGATTTCAATTAGATTATCATTTTGTTCGCCTGCATCTAACCAAACTCTGGCTCCTATATTTATTGAATTTGAAGAGT
>CAYYOI010000099.1:0-2631 GCA_964473285.1 uncultured Methanosarcinales archaeon
AAGATGAAGCCAAAATCAAGAGCAAAAGAGTAAATTATCGCATCCGATACTTCTATTTCATGCTCTCTATGCTATTGCATCTTTTTTGGATTATCACTAAAAATACAAAGTATTATGTCCAATTTAAAAGATACCTGGACATAATAGAGCAGGAACTGCTCTTTTATTTCTTGGGTCTTGATCAAATTTAGCTAAACCTAGCGATAGCTATGCCGATTTTTTGGTTAGTGGTCTTGTATTCACAGGATAATCTGTTTAGGATAAGCCTTTTGCAAGCAAAAGGCCTCGCCAAAGGCGAGGAGGATAGCATCATATCTAAAAGTGCCTCAGAGCAATCGGAGATACTCCCTGTGTCAGAAAGATATAAATAGAAGTTAATAAGCCAATCAGATACGATGGAATTGGATGCTCAAACTATAAAGAAGATAAATGAACTTGCTGATACCCTCAAGAAGACAGGTGTTGCAGTTAGCATGAGTGATGCAACACAGAAAGCACGGGAGATAATTATAGGCGTTGAAGCGTCAAGACCAAAAGAAACCCATAGTAAGGACTTTGAAGACATACAAAAGAACATCAATTCCATTGGTAATGATATCGATTCTCGTATAAAGAAGGTAGTTGAAGAAGTCAAGCGCCATGAGGAAGGAAAAGATACAGCAGAAGCTATCCTTTATGAAGCAATCAACGAGGATTTTGATGAAAAACCAATTGAATCAAATGAACCTGCTGAAATAATCGAGGAACCTAATGCAGATGAATCCACAGAACTGGATGCACTATACACAGAATCAGATTATGCTTCTGATTATTCTGAATCTGCAAAACAGGAAGGTTCTTATCAATATACTGATCAATACACCACAGAGATTGAAACTTTAATAGAACAGCCAGAACAGTCTTTTGAATCAGCTCTTGAGCAGCCTGGTGAAGTCCCTTCTCCAGAGAGATCTGCAGATACAGAAACACAGGACTCAGAACAGCCTCCTGACCAATTTCAAAAAGAGCCTTCAGAATCTGAATCCCATAAATCTCGAGTTACCCAATCCTTAGAAGAATCCTCATTATCTTCAGAAGAACCAGAATTCCCGAAAGAAACATCAGGTTCACCTTCAGAAATAGAGGTACAGGAATCTCCTGCCGAAGTAGACTTTGAATCCTCAGACTCTCCAGAAGCTGAGCCTGTTGATGAATCAACAAAACCTTCTTATCAGTACTCTGTTGAAGTGTCTGCTGAGAAAGAAATCCCGGAGATTATCCAGGATTCAAGGTCCTCAAAAGACCAATCTGCCCAGAATGAGTTAACAGATAGTAATTCAAGTACTGAACTGAATCTTGAACCAATACCTGATGATAAGGAATCTGAAACTGATTCAAAAACAGGGCCTGATTCAGAACTAGATACTGATTTGGTGGAAGGGGAAACAGAAGATATAGTAAGTACACTTTCGCACGAATCACAAGATTACGAGAAAGAAAATCAAGATCAGAAAAAGAAAGAAGATGAAAAATTCCTAACTGACTAGACTACTTTTTCTTGGTCTTCTTTATTTCCTTTTCAAGCCCAAGCTCATCAAGAAGTTCCTTATACCTGTTCCTTATTGTAACCTCAGTTACACCAGCAACATCAGCAACTTCCCTTTGTGTTCTTTTCTCACCATGAATAAGAGCAGATACATAAAGTGCTGCCGCAGCAATACCTGTTGGCCCTCTTCCTGAAGTAAGCTCTCCTTCCTGCGCCCGTTCGAGAATCTCAACAGCATAGGATTGTGTCTCCGGGCTAAGGCGCAATGAAGATGAGAATCGTGCTATATAATCTGCAGGATTTGATGGCAAGATTGTTATACCAAGCTCACGGGTTATGAATCGATATGTCCTTCCAATCTCTTTTTTCTCTATCCCCGATGCTTCAGATAATTCATCAAGTGTACGCGGAACCTCATGCCGTCTGCATGCTGCATAAAGCGCACCTGCGACAACTGATTCCATAGAGCGACCTCTTACAAGGCCCCTCTGTACAGCAAGAGTATATATTCTTGCAGCCTCTTCCTCGACACTTCTTGGAAGCTTAAGATACGATGATGAACGCTTCAGTTCAGCCAAGGCAAGTTTCAGGTTTCGTTCGATTGCAGTGGATATCCTGTATTGCCACTTCCTCAATCTGAAGAACTTGTTTCTTTCCTTACCATTAAGACCGTATAAATCTGATTTCTGGCCGACCTCAGTTCCAAGCCCCATATCATACTGTGTATAGGTCATAGGAGCCCCGCTTCGGCGCTTCTTTTCATCTCCATCTGAGTCAAACTCACGCCACTCCTGACGGAAATCAATCATCTTATCCTCTACAACAAGACCGCAATCTTTACATATAATCTCTCCTTTTTCTTTATTTATGAAGAGATTTACACTGCCACATTCCGGGCATTTTTTCACGAACGGACTCATTGATCCATCTTTTTGATTCATTTTTTGAGACATTATATCACCTTCGAAACATAATGGTTTGTACTTATACCCCCCAGTACATAAAATTTTTTAAATATAAAACAGCCATGTTTTATAAACTTTTCGGTAGCATCGAGTTTTTCTAAAAAATAGTAGAATATATATATTAAAATGGCAGGATACCAT
>CAYYOI010000100.1:0-2619 GCA_964473285.1 uncultured Methanosarcinales archaeon
GATATAAATATCCCGTAGAGAGATATATGTGTGCAAACAATTCGGTTTAGTTCATCGAAAAACAAAGATTTAAAAAATAATAATATCTTATTTAAACCCATGATTCAGCCTGATGAACTCAACCATGATCTGTTTACTGAATTTGTCATTGTTGCAGATATCGGCGGCACAAATACCACAATCGGCGTATTCGGCGTGAAGAGCCATTCCAAATTCAAGAAGATCTTCTCACAAAGATACAACAGCAAAGAGATCGAGTTCTACCAGTGCATAAACGAAGTCCTATCCTATGCCCATAAAAAATACAACATATCCATATCCAAAGGCTGTTTTGACATTGCCGGACCTGTTGATGAGAACAGGCTTTACGCCCATGCTACCAACCTTGAATGGGGTATTGATGTTCGTACCTTCCTTGAAAAGACCATGCTCCAGGACATATATCTTCTCAATGACTTCGAAGCGATAGGTTATGGTGTCCCTTTGCTGCAGGAATTCAAAGAAGAGATAGAAGAGTTACCACATCCTGACGGAGCAACAAGAAAGCCCATAGAAAAGGAAACAATAGCAATAATTGGAGCAGGTACAGGACTTGGCATAAGCATATTGACCTATGATGAGAATAAAGAGATGTATGTTCCAAAACCCTCTGAAGGAGGCCATGCAGACTTCGCACCAAGCTCAGACCTCGAATGGCAGCTTCTCTCCTACCTAAAAGAGAATGTCACAGGAAAGCATCCAGGATATGAAAGAGTAGTATCAGGCCAGGGAATGCGCAATATATACAATTTCCTTCGTCACATCGAATATGAGCATACAACAGAAGTATTACAGATGATAGACAATCTTAAAGAAGAAGACAAGCCCGCAGCAATACGCCAGCATATCCACAACTCCACCACCTGTGAAAAGTGTCTTGAATTGTTCATAGAATTCTATGCAAGAGCAGCCCGAAACCTTGCGCTTACTGTCCTTGCCAGAGGAGGAGTTTACCTTGCAGGAGGGATTGCACCAAGAATATTAAAGGAACTGAAGAAACCTCATTTCATGCACACCTTTGAGATCAATGACAGGGAAAGCGTAATCCTAAGAAAGATTCCGGTCTACGTAGTCCTTGACTATGAAGTAAGCCTCCTTGGCTGCTGCAACGCTCTCATCAATAAAGAAAGACGCGCTGATAATTCATGAATATTAGATTCTCTACCTCTTTAGGATCCATCCCTTTTAGCTTGCTTATCATCCCGATGCTTTCCTTGATGAACGCAGGCTCATTAGGATACTCTGGAAATGGGCTCAGATAAGGTGCATCAGTCTCAGTAAGAATACTACTCAATGGAACCTCCTCAACCACCCTCTGGAATTGCATGCTTCTCACAATATTGGTAGGGATACTAAGATACCATCCATTCTTCACTATCCTTTTTGCAAGCTTGAGCTTTCCAGAAAAGCAATGCATCACAACCTTCCTGATTCCTGCTTTCTCAAGCATTGCAATGCAATCCTCTTCCGCCTTTCTTGAATGTACAATTACTGGTTTATCCAGCCTGACAGCAAGATCAAGCATCTGCTGGAATACCTCCTTTTGCCCCTTTGCATCAAAAGAATAATCAAGCCCTATCTCACCTATCGCAATAAAATCCTCCTCAAATAAAGAAAGCGCTTTCTCATCAAGCACCTCCCCCGGATAAGAACCCAGCGCTGCCTTCACTATTGGATACTTCTTTGCCAGAGAAAGGGATTTTTGGTTTGTCTCGTAATTCAGCCCATTCGTTATTATTGCCCTGACTCCAGCATCAATAGCCCTTTTTACCGCACCCTCATAATCCAACCTGTCAAGATGACAATGACAATCTATCATATAAGAAACAAAACTGCCCTGCTTAAAAAAGTTTTTCAATCAAAGTCCTGGCTATGACCCCAGTGCCCCTCAGCCTCTGCTTCAGAATTATAACCTGGCATCTTGAAATAAGCCTTCAAAGCATCAGTGAACCGGTCAGCATCCTCCTTGACAAAATCCCTGGCATTCATTACCCTATCATTTATCATCTGGTAAACATAGAACTTAAGTAGATGACTCATCAGCTTATGGCTGCGCCAATTCTTATTTGCATCAATGACCACCCTCCCCTCAACACCAATTTCCATATCACCATGATTTGTCTTGAACTTCATCCCCTTTTTCATCTGCTCTGTCTTTTTCATGGCAATGATCCTGACATCAACATTCATCTCACACTTCAAAAAACCCGCAGACTCCCCAGGAGGATCCCGCTCGAACCTCCACCACCAACGGACCTCCTCATCTCCGCTCTGCTTGAATATATGATGATAAAAGACCTCTCCGAACTTGTCATCCTTTGGACTGCCCCACCCATTCTCCACCAACCAATCATGAAGATACTGCATAAGATTACCTATATTGAAATAATCGTTGAAATTGATTCTTCTCTGGCCTTCCAAAACATCAATATACCACTTATCTCCTACAGACTGGAGATGCTGGGTTATCTTATGCCTCATGACTACTCCTGTGTCATGAGGATTTATAAAGATTGTGCCTACTCTCGAGTTTTTCTAAAAAATCTGCTTTAGGCTTCCAGCCTAAGGAAAGTTAGCAAA
>CAYYOI010000101.1:0-2524 GCA_964473285.1 uncultured Methanosarcinales archaeon
TATGGTATCCTGCCATTTTAATATATATATTCTACTATTTTTTAGAAAAACTCCGTTCAACCAAAAAAAATATAAATGGAATTGATATCTATTCTTTTATGCATGAGATGGCTATTGCGTGTGAACTTCTTCAGATGGTGAAAAAGGAGACAGAGAGGCCGGTGCGCGTGCATTGTAGATTGGGAATGATGACAACATATAAGCCCGAGCCTTTGCGATTCTATTTTAATGAATTGTACGGGGATGGGGCGCCTGAGTTGTGCATAACTGAGGTTTTAGGCCTCTTGAAGTGTGATGACTGCTTGGCTGAATCAAGGGTTGATGATCCTTATGACATGTACTGTCCTGGTTGTGGGTCAGGAAACACAAGATTGATTGACGGGAAGGACCTGGTCATTGAGAGAATAGAGGTGGAATGATGTGTGATATTTTAGTAGAGAAACCTGTGACTGAGTGTAATGATAAGAAGGGGGCTGAGGTTGCAGCGTATCTTGAGGAGAGGGATATAACCTGCATGAATGTGATGGGTTCGCCTGGTGCAGGAAAGACTACACTTATCGAAAACCTTGCACCTCTTTTGGGAAAGGTTGCAGTGATACAGGGTGATCTTGAATCTGATGTTGACAAGAAACGGCTTGAGGAACAAGGGATTGATACATATCAGATAAACACGCATAGTGGATGCCACCTGAATGCTGAGATGGTCTCTCATGCGATAAGCCATATGGACTTAACTGGAGTGAGATACCTGTTCATTGAGAATGTGGGTAATCTTGTCTGTCCTGCAGGAGTTTATCTGGGTCAGCATATGGATATTGTTGTCAGCTCAACAACTGAAGGAAGTGATAAGCCGCGCAAGTATCCTATCATATTCCAGAATGCTTCTTTGGTTGTTATATCAAAGATCAATCTAGCGGAGGCTGTAGGGTTTGATGAGGAGGCTTACAGGAAGGATATATCTGGTATCAATCCAAAGGCGAAGGTGTTCACTTTTGACAGGGATGGGTCAGAGATTGCTGGATTCCTGAAAAGCAAAGGTATCGTTTAACAATCTGAAATAGAGCATAATCCTGAACTTTGCCGTGCCTCCAAAGGGAAGACCTGTCTGAGGCTCCGATTATGCTGTGTCCATAAGATTCTAGATGTGAGCAGAAATTTGCTTTAAGTTCCTGGATCATTTTGGAAATAGGTCACATCACCAATAAAAGTTAATTTTTTGTCATCCACAATGATACAACTTTTATCGCCAATAGCATAAACAGGAATATCGAGCTTGGTTAGCTCTTCTGCATCTCCATCAAAATGTACTTCTGTTGTGAAGTCAATCAGCCCAAATCCTGGAATGACCTTGGTTTCAGGAGTGTCTTTATCCTATGTTAAAAGACATCTTTTTGATAAGGCCAATGCGCCTGCACTTATTCCTACTATTGTCTTTTTCCTGATTGCCTGAATGAAAGATGGTTTAAAATTAGAGATCAAGTTCTGGGTATCACCACCTGATAGATAAACTATATCAGTATTGTTTATTTTTTCTATAACTTCTTGATCACTCTCTTTAGTTATATAGACAACATCTACTTGTGCTCCCAGTGAGGTATAATATCTTTTGAAGGTTTCAGTATATCCTTCTGAATCAAAAGCAGCTATAGGGATAAAAAGGACTCTGCTACCTTGAGCTAAAGCAAGCCTATCTATCTGTTCAGTCTCTCTTTGTGCAATCTCTCCTCCTCCAATAAGTATAATAGGTTGCATTTGTAATCCTACGACAGATTATTGCTGGTAATAAGTTAATTTGCCTTAATAAATATTTGTTTGGTAAAAGAGGGTTAGTGTTATTTTGCCCCTGGGGAATAGTGACTAATCGGAACCTTTAAATAGTAGAGGATACATTATTTTGGATAAACCTGATGGAATGGGTGGTTGATATGAAAAAAAACTCACTTTTAGGATATATCACTGGTTTTGGAATAGGGTTAGCTTCGCTTATACCGGGAACTGTAAAAGATAAAGCCAGCATAGATGATGTTGTAGCTAACTTGCAGCCACAAAACTCTCAGGAACAAGTAAATGAAACTAATTATAAACCTGACTCTGTTATTGATTATGCAAAGAATGTAGTTGAGCCACAGAAAGCTTATGTTGGTGGAGACTCAAGCTATACAGCAGCTCGTCAAAGTTTTGCTTATGCTGAGACACTTTCACCTAGTCAGGAAGCAAAGTATGATACTGCCATTAATTTGCTTAGAAATGATAATCCGGATAGAGCTATCGAAAAGTTTCAGAGCCTAGCTGAAGATGTTTCTCATAATCCTTTAATTTATCATCAAATGGGTAGAGCGTATCAAAAAGCTGGTGAAACAAGTAAAGCAATTGAAACATACAAAAAGGCTTTAAAAATTGATAATCATTTTGCAGAAGCTCATGGAAGCCTTGGCTTACTCTATGAAACTTTGGGAGAAGAAAGCAAGTCTGGCCATCATTTAAATAGATATCTGGAAATAAGCCCAGATTCCCCCTATAGAGA
>CAYYOI010000102.1:0-2496 GCA_964473285.1 uncultured Methanosarcinales archaeon
TGCTAACTTTCCTTAGGCTGGAAGCCTAAAGCAGATTTTTTAGAAAAACTCGATTAAATACCCCAGAAACAGCTACAAATCTATTCTTTGATACCAAGACGCCTCAATCGTTCCTTCCACATGAGACCTATCCTGATCATTTCATTATTGAAGCGGTATGAAAGGTTATATGTTTTCTTGTACATGTCATAATCAACAATACCCATAGTTTTCATTGGTGTGAGTATACGATCATAGAACTGGCGCTTATTGTAAGAGAGCCTGACTTTCTTTCCCTTATAAGGCGGCTCATCCAGATATGCCTCAAAATTACCATCATGAAGGTTTGTCGCAAACAAAGACATCTCGGTCTTGCCTATGGTCCCCCCATTCTCTGCCATATACTTCAATAGCTCCGCTGCAACGATCTTTTGCTGCTTTGTCGCAAAGATAAGATCTAAGACGTCATCGGGCATATGATATCTGTCGAATAATATTACCATTGGTATTCCCCACCTTGTCACTATTAATGCGAACTAATATATAAATGTTGTTTTAATATACCTTAGTTTAGTAATTCATACTACCAGTTACCGACGAGAAGTAAAATATTTTCCAGAATTCTACACCAGACTATAGAATAAAAAATACATGGCACAAAAAAGAAATATTTATATATAAGTATACCTAATAGTATACTAAGCTAGTTAAGCAGTAAAGAGAATACAAATATCATATAAATCAGGATAACTGCGCCTGACCCGCGCAATAAAAACGAAGTCGTGGCCCTTCGGGGCCACTCATACTCACGTAGGCTCCCAGACCTAGATTCTCATACACCCCCCCCACTACCCATGGGAGCCTACATCCCTTTCACAATGATTTCAGAACAACAGGCAATAGACCTTCTAAAAAAATACGCCCCTGATAAAGAGACCTTCAACTTAGTCTACAACCATTCCAACAATGTTCGAAAGATTGCCTTAAGAACAGCAGAAGATATCCCAGGAGTAGATAAGAACCTTATTGCAACAGGCGCCCTCCTCCATGACATAGGCAGGTTCCAGGCACCTCCAAGAACAAAGGAATCCATCACCCATGGAATAAAAGGAGCAGACATCCTGAAAAAAGAAGGACTAAACGCTCATGCAAGGATAGCTGAAAGACATATTGGCATAGGTATCTCAAAAAAGGATATTGAAACCCAAAAACTCCCTCTTCCAAGAAAAGACTTTCTTCCTGAGACAAAAGAAGAGCTCATAATAACCTATGCAGACAACCTTGACCACAGGGGTGAACAGGACGAGCAATACGTTGAAGAAAGGTTTACAAGAGAGATAGGAAAAGAATATTCTGAAAAGGTAAAGGAATTTCACAAGCGCATCCACGCCCTCAAAAATTCCTGAAAGTATTAAGGTACCTCTGAAGTTTCGTGACAAGGCCTGCAATATCATTGCTCACATTCCCAAAACCCTGTTTCGTATACGGCCTGAGAAAATACTTATCAAAACACGTCCTTATGAAATACCTGATAGGATTAGCTTCCCATTTGTTCTGGTGATCAGTCTCATAGTACCCATCGATTATTATCTGCAGGTTACCCTGGTTGATCTTGACCTTCTTCTTGTCCCTCTCTATCTCTATTTCCTTAAGGTCAGAAAGAATCATCCGGATCTTCACAATGACCTTGATATAGTCACTTATCTTCTTGTATGGCTCAAGCAATATCTCAACATACTTGCCTTCTGGCTTTACTACCTCTATGTTCTTCTTCTCCACTTTATCATAATTAAGGCCATCAAAATAATCCTCGATTATCTTGTACACTCCCTTAGAATCAAACAATCCCTCGTAATTTATCCTCTTCTTGTTTACTATGACTTCTCTTTCCGCCATCAGGCTCTCCCCGCAAATGCATTATATTGAGTTTCCATATCAAGAGTTTGTTTTATGACGCCTTGCAACTGGTACATCCTGTACTGCAACGGATCAGCATACAAGACCCCAATATCCATGTTATACACCTTCTCATTAAATAGTTTTCCCAGGAACACCTTGAACTTGTTTCCTGAAAAGATCTCGTTATAATCAACCATAAGTATTGGAGATATATTGATTCTCAGCTTTCCGTATGACTTCATCAGCTTCTCCTCTCCCCTCACAACCTCTACATCCCGCAAGTCAAATACCTTGAACTTGAAAGTGATCTTATATTTGATATAATGGGTAACTTCACGATAAGCTTCCCATTCTATCTCTTTTTCCGCACCTTTTGGTGTTGGGATCTTATGCTTGAATATCTTCTCATTGACTTCATATTCATGATCTTCCAGCCAGTCGTAGATTACCTGGAACATGTTATTGAAATCAAATACACCTTTATACTTGACCAATGTTGGATCAAGATTAATATCAGTCATCAAGACCAGATACACAAACAGCATATTTAAAGCTTTTTATTGTAGGGGTGTGTAGATATCCTTTCAACATTATGATTTCTAGCTGATCATAACCATT
>CAYYOI010000103.1:0-2430 GCA_964473285.1 uncultured Methanosarcinales archaeon
GCGGGGCTATCCTCCTTTTTTCACAAATCGAGGACTCTTTTTTTGAATTCTTGGGCAAGAGCTTTTGTGTTGGCTAGATTTGAGGGGTAGTGAAAACTGGTATTTTCGGGTTGATTTTTCGCAATATTCTGGTTCTTTTATAAAAGAATGGCCCCCTTGTGTATTACAAATTCAGAGTTTGCGCCATATTCAATGGCAACCTTAGGGTTTCCATGCTCAATAAGATCGAGTGCATGGACTGCCTGGAATACCTCAAGATGGTGCCTGATGATTATGTCGACCTTGTGGTGACAGATCCTCCATATAATGTCAGCCTGAAGCAGAACATCAAGTACAAGGATTTCAATATCACCAAGAATTTCGGTGACTGGGACTTCGGCTTTGACCCGGTTCCGGTGATGAGGGAACTTAAACGGGTGCTCAAGCCAAACGGCCAGATTTTCGTATTCTGCTCAACCAGGCAGATCCCTGAGTACATGGCAATATTTGAAGAGGATTGGTTCTTTCGCAATCTCATAGTCTGGAGCAAGTCCAACCCTGCCCCCAGATTGAGCAAGACCAACTTTGTTTTTGCTAATGAATATATAGTATACGCCATAAACGAGAAGGTACGGCCAAGCGAGGCCACCTTCAATTACCTGGGCCACTCCGAGATGTTCAATTTTATCCAGAGCTCAACCCTCCTAGGGAAGGAAAGGCTAAAGGACGGGAACAACAAGGCCATCCACCCGACCCAAAAACCACTGGCCCTCCTGAAGCGGTTCATTTCAATATGCTCGAATATGGGAGACATAGTGCTCGATCCATTCATGGGAGTCGGCAGCACCGCAGTCGCCGCTAAGGAGCTGGGTAGGGATTTCATGGGCTGCGAGTTGGATGAGAATTATGCTAGATTCGCTAGGAAGAGAGTGTATTAGGCATTTTTAAAGAAAAGTTTATTAATTATTTTTTCTGCCTCTTTCATTATGAGTGAAAAGATGACTTTCTTGAAATTGGCTGAAGAAGTATTAGAGCAAGTAAAAAAGCCCTTAACCGCCCTTGAGATTTGGGAAAATGCTGAAAAGATGGTCTAAGTCAGCAATTATCTTCAACAGGAAAGACACCCTGGAATACTATTAGTGCACAAATATACATAAGCATAAGAGATAATGAAGATTCGATTTTCTATCAACCAAGTACAAGGCCTGCAAAATTCTTTTTAAAAGAATACTCCAATCTTGTTAAGAAAGAGGATTTAGTACCAACTGAAAAAGAACTTGAAAGTAAGATAAAATATTGTGAAAAGGACTTACACCCATTGCTAGTAAAATTTGCAAATGGGAATCAACATTTTAAGGCTCATCTGAAAACTATTAGGCATGAAAACTTAAAAAAAGGAAAATTGGGAACAAATGAATGGTTACATCCAGATATTGTTGGGGTATATTTTCCTTTTGAAGAAATGGATAAAAATGCAATTGATCTTCAGAAAACTCTTTCTTTGAGCTCTACTAAACTTTTTTCATTTGAAATGAAAATAAACCTCAATTTGAGTAATATTAGAAAATATTATTTTCAGGCAGTTTCTAATTCAAGTTGGGCTCATGAGGGGTATCTTGTTGCTATCGACATAGATAGAGAGACTGAGTTTAGAGATGAACTCCGAATACTGAGCAATGCCTTTGGAATCGGTATAATCGAGTTAAATCCAGAAAATATCGAGCAAAGTGAAATATTATTCCCAGCAAGAACTAATTCTTCACTTGATTGGGAAACCATAAACCGGATTATCTCTGCTAACCATGATTTTAAGGAATTTCTACAAAGGGTAACTAGGGATGTCAATTCGGCAGAGATAATAAAAGAAAAATATGACTCAGTTCTGAATGACCAACAATACGAGAAGTATATCTCTGAAAAGAAAATTGTTTGAACCACCATCTAGCTAGTAGATAACATCTAACTCAAGATATTCTCGTAATTCGTTTACATCTAGGTTTGAGGGTAGGTTTTGATTTTCCAAAGCAGATACAATTTCATCTACCTTAGATTCATCGATATGGATAAAATTATTATCCTCTCTCTCAATTATACTAGAAAAATGGCTTAAAAAAAGGTGATACTTCTGCTCAAATAGAGAATAATTGCGTCTTATATATACAATTTTAGAAGGCTTTCTATTTCAAACAATACAACGGAACCTTCCCAAGGCTTATAATTATAAAGCGTCTCTACAAAACTCTGAAAATTTGACAAATCATATCTATTACAAAATGTTATGTAAGCATTCAACATACCACTGAACTTTCTGATAGCTTCTGATTGATTAGCTTGTTGAATGTATCTTCTTGCTTTGTCCTTTTCACTCCGATTGAAATTTAAAAAGTTTACACTGGTATCAGTATCTCCGATACTTAAAAAGAAAATGGTGCTGCCTTGCAGGAGGATAAC
>CAYYOI010000104.1:0-2417 GCA_964473285.1 uncultured Methanosarcinales archaeon
TACAGGTGTTTTCCTTTATATTTCTAACGATTCAGAGGATTTCTACGGACCCTACACCCCTGAAATGCGTTTTCCAGCTGAAATCTGAAGCTACACTAGAGGAGTCACATCTTTTTTTAAAAAGGAGCCAGCTAAAATTCTAAAGGTGATAATTACGGATCGTGTAAAAGGAAAAGTTGCTTTAGTGACAGGTGCTGCCAAAGGAATAGGCAGGGCAGCAGCCTATATGCTGGCAAAAGAAGGAGCAAAGGTTGCAGTCACAGATGTTGAGCATGACAAGGCAAAAGAGCTGGTTGAAAAGATCAATAACGAGGGCGGTGTTGCAGAATACTGGGCCATGGATGTGGGAAGTGAAGAAGAGGTCAGCTCTGTCTTTTGTGATGTTAAAGAGAGGTTTGGAAACATAACAGTCCTTGTGAATAATGCCGGGATCGGCGGCCCAAACAAGCCAACACATGAGATTGAAGAGAAAGAATGGGACAATTTGATGAGAGTAAATGTAAATGGTGTTTTTTTATGCACAAAGCATGCCATCCCCCAGATGAGAGAGGTTGGCGGTGGAAGCATCATTAATATGTCCAGTATTTACGGCCTTGTTGGAAATGCAGATGTCCCTGCCTATCACGCAAGCAAGGGAGCAGTAACACTCATGACAAAGAACGATGCATTGATATATGCCAAAGAAAAGATAAGGATCAACTCAATCCACCCTGCATTTATAATGACTCCACTGGTTGAAGGGCTTCTGAATTCATTTCCAGATCCTGATGCTGCCAAAAAAGCCCTTGAAGAGAGCCACCCTGTAGGCCACCTGGGAGAGCCCGAAGATATCGGATGGGGTGTTATATACCTTGCAAGCGACGAGAGTAAATTTGTGACCGGTTCAGAGCTTGTCATAGACGGTGGATACACCGCACAATAATTTTTTTCTTTAAATTTATACGAAAAGCTTTTACTGTAGGCCTATAAAGCATGCGACTTCGGAATAATGGGCAACGGCTCAAGCCAGCGGCTGAATTCAAAGAGATTCTATAAGAAGATACAGAATAGCCTGGTTCAAAGGGTTCTTGCAAAACTTAAGTGATGCAACCCTTATAAAGCAGCTCATGCAGGAACTCTCCTGCACGATAGAAATCATCCTCATCAGGCATGATACCAGGATTCTCCCTGAAAACAGGCTGTTTTTGGAAAGCCCTGTATTGCTCTCCCACATCAACATGACGCTCAAGATAAAGGGTCTTTCCCAGCTTGTACTTCCATCCCTCCTCTGTTGTTGCGCATACATAATCAAAGGATTTGCCTGTATTAGCCATCCTCTCTATTAAGAGAAGCTCATACTCTGCAAGTTTTTGCTCAAGGATTCCTTTAGCATCTTTTGTAAGTTTTATGTTCCTTATCATCTTCTCCGAAGAATCTATGGGAATTTATTAATTCTTTGGAAGTCAGCGTGGACTGGCACGAGGACAAACATAAGACTCTCAGGAGAGTAAAACCAGGCCATCCTATGTCTTGGTGAGCAAATTCTCTACCCCTTGCTCGTAAGAGTCCTCTTTATCTCATTGATAATGTTGATTCTTTTTATCGCCAAATATGCGAGTCCATTACCAAAGGTATGAAAAATTCCTGCCAAGGATCAGGCTATCTCTATCGCTTGCCCTTTATTGATTATATCAGATACAATCGTTCTGGATTCGACCTTGTCTGCAAACTCAGAAGGAGTATAGGGTAATACATCGATTGCCTTATCACTGTCCCATTCAATTACCAGCTGTTCTATGCGCTTTTGCCATGAAATACCATAAAACTCTGCAGAGATGATTATAAGGTCATAATCACTATAGTTTAAAGCTTCCCCTCTTGCCCGGGATCCAAAAAGTAAGACTTTCTCGATCTTGAACTTTTTTTTAATCTTCTCCAAGAACTTTTCAAGGTCTTTGTCTAGTCCAACCTTTTCTTTATCCATTCTATGACCTCATTGGATTTATTGAACAAATCCCTTACTTCTTCCTCCTGATATAACTCATAAGGCAGACCTATTGACGCATCCGGATACCGTGTATCTATGAACTTAGGAGTAAGGATTCGCAGAAATGAATGATACTCTTTTGGAACAGATGTCCCATTAGCAAGATATATCAATGAATGTGATTGAGGTACATTACCCTTATTTTCATACAAGTACAAGGCCTTAAGCGTTTTTTCAACAGCCTGCTGGATAAGAAATGCACAAGTGCTATACCTTGCATGATCCAGGTTTATTTTGGCGCTTTCAAGATCATACAAACCCTGCTTTAGCCATACTTCAATATTCTTATGCATGACCCTCACAAGTAAGTTTAGATATAAAAAGCTTTGTATAACCCGGAGTTTTTCTAAAAAATAGTAGAATATATATATTAAAATGGCAGGATACCATA
>CAYYOI010000105.1:0-2369 GCA_964473285.1 uncultured Methanosarcinales archaeon
TATGGTATCCTGCCATTTTAATATATATATTCTACTATTTTTTAGAAAAACTCGAAGAAGAGTGCAAGATCACCTGACCAAAGTTTTATAAAGGGGTGGTTATTTCTCAGGAATATGGTAATTACACAACATAGGCCAAGACGAAAGGAAACCGGATATATATATCGTTCCTATCGGAAAAAAAGGAATTATGAAAAAGGTAATGCTCCTGTGTATACTAAGCTTGGAGAGAAAAAGATCAGGACCTTCAGGACCAGAGGGAACAATAAAAAGAGCAAATACCTCCAGGCAGACATGGTAAACCTGTTTGATAAGAGCAACAAGACATATCACAGGGTAAAAATAAACATGATTGTTGAGAACGAGGCAAACCGCCACTTTGTCCGCAGAAATGTGCTTACCAAAGGAACCATAATCAATACAGAGAAAGGTAAAGCACGGATCACATCCAGACCTGGACAACACGGAACAATCAACGCTGTTTTAGTCTGATTTCATTTATCAATTCTATATACAGGGCAGTACTCCACAACTGTACAGGACATCCCTGGCTTTTCTGTTCTTTTGCTGAACTTACTTCAGCATGAGCGCCAATGACTCCAGAATCAAGGATTTCCCTGGTGCTTGCTTCTACTATCTTTTCAACATATTTAGAGAAATCGCCTGTCCTTGAAAGTACCAAGGCAGCCATGTTATTGAGGAAATACCAGGAATCACCTCTATGATAACTACGGTTATCGCTGCCTGTATAATGGTCAATAAAAAGTTCATGTGAGGTATCGATGCTTGCAATGCCTCCCCAAGGCAGCCATAGGTGATCAAGGGCTGTGGTGAAACAGGTTTTCCATTCTTCATCTGTAAGAAGTTCAGGATATACATAGGCTGCAATGAAGATATTAGGTCTTATGGTGGGATCATCAGCGCCATCAGCTAGAATTTTTCCATCCCAGAAGGTGCTTCTCACGCGTTGCCGTAATTCATCCTCCTGGCGCTTGTACTTGTAATTATTGGTAAAAAGATGCATGAACTTGAACATGTTAAGAAACAAAGCCTGTATCTCTATGCGTGCACCTTGCCGGTTATCTGACTTGTAGCCTGTATCCATCCAGGTCTCCAAGGGGCGATTATAGCAAAGCCCATTCATGTATGATACTGTAAGCCTGTTGCAGGAAATCTCTAATGCCTCTGCTATGCGCCTGAATTCCTCCTTTGGTAAGTATTCCTTGAGTCTTCCAGTACTGTTCAGGATCATGAAAAAATCATCAAAACGCTTGAAAAGCCAGCCAATCGCGTCTGCACTGGAAAGTTTTGTCCCGGGAAACCTGTTAGGGATCCTGCCGTCTTCCTGAATTACCCCTGCATAGCGTTTTATTATATGGCCTGCAAATTCATACCTATGGGTCAGCAAAAGTGCCCGTAATGATATCAGCTCATCGCGTGACCAGAACTGAAAGAACCAGGGAAGGCCTGCAAACATGCCAGGCTCATCGCCTGAAACAGTAAGCTTATCAAGTGCCTGGATACTGCACTCATATGCCTGCAAAACACGATCGTTTCCCTCTGTTGACATGAGGCTGCCCATGTAATCGATTGCATCTTCTTTTAGCCTTACAAGATGATTCTGGACAAGCCTATTTTCCTCTATTGCAGCATCCTTGTCAAATCCGAAACTGAAGATGTGCTTATTACCAGAAAGCTTAATCGGGCAATGAACAAAACGCGATGATATGTTCTCACGTTCTTCATCAACAGGATAATGATGTTTTTCCCAGTAATCTGTAAGGGTAAATTCATCTGGTTTTCTTATTACGAGGTATGCACGATACTCCTCTTCCTCATTGGTCTCATCCTCTTCTTTGTGTGTTCGTTTTATGAAAGTTATGATAATATGTTCGCTTGTGGATTCAACAGCATAATGCCTGCCCCAGTTTCGGGTGTCGTAGCTTTGGCGTATGTCAAGAAGCAGATCCACAGTTACAGGTTTTGTTGTAGTATAAACCACTGAGTTTGTACCTAAGGGCATGAAATATTTTTCAGTAAATTCATCACGGACACGCTCAAATTCGTAGGATTTATAGATGACATCCTTTATTTCTGAAGGATGCTTGATCTCTTCGATCACCTTGAACATCTCACTCTGCATGAAGAAGATACCTTCATAACGACTACTAGGTGAAGGAGATAGCAATGCATAACCTCCAAGCCTGTTTGTCAATAGAACAGTATCCATGTAAAACCCCTTTTAGTATATTCATCTTATAGAGATTTATAAAACTTTGTATCCGATGCACCGAGTTTTTCTAAAAAATAGTAGAATATATATCAAAATAGTAGGATACCATATCTAAAACCCGGAATGGTGAAAAATA
>CAYYOI010000106.1:0-2337 GCA_964473285.1 uncultured Methanosarcinales archaeon
TGCTAACTTTCCTTAGGCTGGAAGCCTAAAGCAGATTTTTTAGAAAAACTCGGAAAAACCATAACCTTTAAAAAAGGAGACCTATTCCCAAAGAGAATGGCAAAGTTGCGAAAGTTTTGTGCTTATAGAAGGCTGGAGAGACCATTTACAAGAATAAGTAAATTCAGGAACAAGGCATTTGTAAGGGCAAGACCACATTCTAAAGTAATCAAATATACAATGGGAGACCAGAAAAGGAATTTCCAGCACACTATATTACTTAAATCATTAGATAATATGCAGATAAGACATAATTCAATCGAATCAGCAAGGCTCACTGCAAACCGTACACTGGAAAAGCAGATTGGCAGGACAAATTTCTTCTTCAAGATGAGGATTTATCCACACCACATATTGCGTGAGAACCCACTGGCTTCAGGTGCAGGTGCGGATAGGATGAGTACAGGTATGAAGAAAGCATTTGGTAAGCCTGTAGGAGTTGCTGCACAGGTATCTGAGAACCAGATAATCGCAGAACTCAAGGTTGATAAGAACCACCTTCCAATTGCTAGAAAGGCCCTAAAAAGATTCACTTACAAGCTTCCTCTCAAGACACGTCTTGAAGAGAACTAGTTTCTCAGGTGTTTATAATGTACATATACAAGTCTGTTAAAAATAGGTTGAAGAGTGTGGGTCTTAACTCCCTACGGGAGAATGAGGTCACATGGATACGTTCTATATCACCAAAGGAGAATGAGCTTGTAAAGCTTTCTGAGATATCAAATATCCCCCTTGATGAGTTTCAGGAGAGTCTTGAAGAGGAGGAAAGACCCAGGCTTGTCAGGAAAAAATACATAGAGCTTATCTATAATGCACCTCATCGTTTCGATGAAAAACTATTGACCATGTCTATCTATTTCTATATCATAGGAAACCTCATCATAACAATCGAGGAAGAGCCAAATACGGTACTTGATCGACTGGAGAAAAAAGGAAAACGTAATTCATATTTCCTGAAGAGTGCGGGAAAGTTCCTTTATACAGTCCTTGATTCTATCAATGATGAATACCTCACATTCATAGAAAAGATCGCCCGTAATCTTGACACCCTTAAGAATCCTGAAAAACAAATCAGGATCCTTGACCTTTATCATTCGAACCTGACGTCAGCCTATTTCAATCAATCCATCATCGCTAATCTTGAGGTTTTGAATCAGCTCAAAAAGAGCCATCATCAGATATTCAATGCACAGGATAGGGAGAACTTCAATGAACTTTACTACGATAAGTTGCAGATCCTTGATACTGAGAAAATTCAGCGTGAGCTTATCATGAACATGATTGACATCCAGTCAATAATTTCTACTGATCGTCTGAACAAGACAATGACAAGGCTTACTGCACTTGCGATAATAATTGCGATTCCTACCCTTATATCGGGAATCTATGGAATGAATATCCCCTTGCCACTCCAAGAATCTTCAATCGCTTTTCCAGCAGTAATGGGAGGAATGTTTGTGGTTATAATCGTTGCGCTAGGCCTTATGAGAAAAATGGAATGGATCTGATCAGAGCTTCTTGATTTCAGCCTTATCAGAGATTATTGCGCTGTGGCCTTTCTTGTCCTCGAGGATTATCTTCAGGGAATCCTCTCCCCACATGACCTTCTGGATTTTCTTGAGCATGTTTTTTGCTTTCTTCTGCTTATCCTTATCCTCTTCTTCTTCTTTCACTCGCTCAATCTGGTGCTTGACACGGTTGAGGATACCTTCTACATTTGTTACATATCCGTTTGAGACTTCTCCTGGATCGATTGTAGTAATACGTGGAATCTTTATCTTTGCTGTTGATGATTTGACAATTCTTATCATCAGGTCCTCTTCTGAATTTACTTCTAATGTATACCTGACAGGATCTCTTTCTTCTGCTGGCTCAACATCAGCCTTGTGGTAATTGCAGCTTGAGCAATCCATTGAGAACAGATATACCAACCCAAAATAAGGGATCTCACGCTCGGATTCCATCAAAGTAAGAGTGTTCTTGTTGCAGATAGGGCAAGGTTGTTCTGTAATCATGTTTGGTTCTTCCATAAATCCGGATATTCTCATAAGTTATAAATAGTTTTTGGTTTGACAATATTTCTGTTATATGAAAGAAAGATTTATTAAATTTATAGGGGGCTTGTTTGTAGGGATTCTTATAATTAACCTTATATTATTTGCGACTGGATATATAGCAGTAGGGACATTCTGGCTTGTGATTATATTGGGTGCATTGGTTGCTTTTCTTATTCCAAGACTTAACAGAGTTTTTCGAATAATATTAGTCTAGGCCTCTAGCCTATAGAAAGTGAAGAGA
>CAYYOI010000107.1:0-2289 GCA_964473285.1 uncultured Methanosarcinales archaeon
ATGAATGTCGTAAAGCCTTTTTAGTGGGGATTTTTTCCCCGCTTTCCCCTAACAAACAGGGGGAAAGGAGGAAAAAATCTGTAGGACAGAGCAACGGCTTTGTGCTAAAACGAGCTATAAAATAGCGAGGTTAAACATAGATGTATCGTTTTGTCATAAGTGGAACAGTCCAGGGTGTTGGATTCAGGCCTTTCATATACCGAAAAGCTGTTGAGAAGGGAATTAAGGGTCATGTAAAGAATACTGGTGAAGGAGTAGAGATTATTTCTGATGATCCTGATTTTGTAGGTAATATAACTGACTGGCCTTCACTTGTCCGTATCGATTCTGTTCAAAAAGATGAGATTGATGGAGAGTATGATGATTTCAGTATACTGGAAAGTTCGGGAGAAGGGGGTTTTGTTCCTGCTGATATCAGCCTTTGCAATAGATGCCTGGAAGAATTACGTGATCCGGAGAACAGGAGATATGGTTATCATTTCGTGACATGTACAAATTGTGGGCCAAGGTTTTCCATGGTGGAGTCTACACCTTATGATCGTCCTTATACAAGCATGGCTGATTTTGCTATGTGCAATGAATGCAAGAAGGAGTACGATAATCCTGAAGATATAAGGTATCATGCGCAGACAATTGCATGTCCGGATTGCGGACCTAAGCTTGAATTGCAGTATAATTCAATTGCTCTGGCAACTGATTTATCAGCCATAAAGCAGGCTGCATCACTTCTTAATAAAGGGGAAATTGTTGGAATCAAAGGTGTTGGGGGATTTCATCTTTGCTGTCTTCCTGATGATGATACAGTAATGAGGCTGAGGTACATGCTTGACAGGCATGACAAGCCTTTTGCCTTGATGGTAAGAGATGAAGCAATGCTTTCAGATATAGCTTGTTACTCCAAAAAAGAACTTGAACTGATGAAATCAAGGGCACGTCCGATTGTTCTCTTGGAGAGAAAGAAAGATTATCCTTTGGTCTCAGAACTTGACACTTTTGGAGTGATGCTTCCGTATACAGCTTTGCATCACCTGCTTTTTGATTATCTTAATAGTCCTATTGTCATGACAAGCGCTAACATGCCTGGTGAACCTGTATCAGTGACTGAGGAGTATGGGGAATATTTTTTAACCCATGACCGAAGGATTGTAAATCGCTGCGATGACAGTGTTGTCAAGGTGCTTGATAAGCCTGCTTTCCTAAGGAGGTCAAGGGGATATGTCCCTTACCCTATCAAGGTGCCTTTTTCTTCCCGTGCAGTCATTGCATTGGGAGGTGAGACCAATACAACCCTTTGCTGTGCAATGGAAAGGCAAGCTTATCTTTCCCAGCATATTGGTAATGTTTCTAATCTCAAGACATATGAATTCATGAGAAATGCGGTGGATCGTTTCCTGAAGCTTACCAGGATAAAGCCAGAGATTGTCTTGAGTGATCTTCATCCGGAATACATGAGCACGAGGTTTGCGGCTGAGCTTTCAGGGCGCATGGGCTGTGAACACGTTAAGGTGCAGCATCACGAGGCTCATGTGGCAGGGGTTGCTGCGGAGCATGGGCTTTCAAGATATAAGGGGATAGCTTGTGATGGTATGGGATATGGAAGGGATGGAAAGATCTGGGGTGGTGAGGTTTTTTCTGTAGGTGAGTCTTTTGAGAGAACAGGACATCTTGAATACCAGGTTCTTTTGGGGGGTGACAGTGCAACAAAGCACCCAAAAAAGATACTTTTTGCAATACTTGCAAAGATACTCACGAAAGAGAGATTGTTTAGTGAAGGGCTTTTTTCGCAGGATGAGAACGAGTTGTATTATCGGCAGTTCATGGAAGGCTTCAACTGTGCAGAGACTTCAAGCACAGGCAGGGTGATTGATGCAGCAAGCGCTTTTCTTGGTCTGTGTGAATATGCAAGCTATGAAGGAAGGCCTGCATTGTTGTTGGAAGCTATTGCAACAGAGCCATATGAGATCTCACCTCATATAGAGGGAGGAATTCTGCTTACTACACCTCTCTTCTCCTATCTACTAAATAATAGGGATAAGGATAAGGGCAGGCTTGCTGCGACTGTCTTCTATTATCTTGCTTCAGGGTTGTATAAGCTTGCCGGGGATGGGCCTGTAGTCTTCTCAGGGGGTGTTGCATATAATCGTCAAATGACAAGGTATCTTGCAAGGCAGGGAGTACTTACACATAATGAGGTTCCTGCTGGAGACGGTGGACTTTCCTTTGGTCAGGTTGCAAGGGGGTCCGTAGAAATCCTCTGAATCGTTAGAAATATAAAGGAAAACACCTGTA
>CAYYOI010000108.1:0-2231 GCA_964473285.1 uncultured Methanosarcinales archaeon
TTGCTAACTTTCCTTAGGCTGGAAGCCTAAAGCAGATTTTTTAGAAAAACTCGGTAGCATCCCTTGTTTTGAGTAAGACTTATAAACTATCAGCTCATTTTTCATTAATATGGAAATCAGGCTTATGCAAGGGGACCTCACAAAGCAGGAGTGCGATGCGATAGTTAATGCTGCAAACAAGGGCCTTCAGGGTGGAGGTGGTGTGGATGGAAAGATTCATCGCAAAGCAGGAGAAAAGCTTCTCCAGGAATGCAAGGACATAATCAGAAACGAGTTTCCTGATGGTCTTCCCACAGGTGAAGCAGTAATTACAAGAGGTTATAACTTGCCCTCAGATTTCGTGATACATACAGTAGGCCCTGTCTATGACGGGACAGATAAGAATGAATTGCTTGCATCATGCATAAGGCGCTCCCTTGAAGTTGCCGAACAGCACCAACTGCAGCGCGTTTCTTTTCCGGCAATCTCCACTGGTGCATACGGATATCCGGTTGATGAGGCAGCTCAGGTATTCAAGGAGGTTTTGCGCGAATTCCCTGCAAAGCATCTCAAGGAAGTTACCCTTTGCATCTACAAGGAAGAGGATCTTGAGATATTCAAAGAAGTCTTCTCAGACATTGGTCATCAGGTGATTTAGTCTTTCCCACATTCCAACTTTTCTTTCTATAATTATTGTCTCATCATTATAAGGTTCCTTCCTTATTTTCTCAATCATGTCTGGTTCAGTAGGTTCTATGCTACTGACTTCTATCCTGAACCCTGGATAAGTTCGCAGTATGACTCCACTTACATTATAAATCTGCTCTGTCTTATTCCTCTTAATAAATAAGCTGCGCTGCGATGAGTTAAGCCTGTCAAGACCCATGCATCGGTTGAAATCATCCACAACATAAGGGGTATATGTACCAATTTCCTTGTCCATATCATAAGAGTATTCATAATAAAGGTAACCTTTTACTGAATGCCTTTGAGAGTGATATAATCTGGAATTGTCAAAAACCTTCTTGTATGACACATTTTGCTCAGTCTCACATGTCACGTTTCTTATTTTAGTACCATTCTTAGTCTCATTAATGACAAATTCTACATTATAGGCTACCAAAACCATAGCCGCCAAAAGAAGCCATAGCCGCCAAAAGAAGCACTATAAGAAAACCTAGAAGATACAAAGGGATCTTGCCTTTTTCTGGTTCTTCATTGATTTCCAGTTCCTTATTTTCCAGATTCTTTGCAGCTTTCTTAAGTTCTTCATCCACATCAACCATTGAGGCTTTTTAGGTCTTGCATGAATTTAAATCTTTGTATATATTTTCTATAAAGTTGGTTCACAATCATTAAATAGAATCTTAGCTACATATAAAAAGGGGTGATTTAATGACACGCTTGATCAAGGTGTTTGAACATGAAGGGGGATTTATCTCATTATATTATTATGAATCCACTGGGTTGTTAAGTGAGATAATAGAAAACATTACAAAAGAGGTAGATAGTTTTGTTATAGAACACATATCTTCATTTGAACTCTACGATATGCTCAAAGAAGAAATCTTTCGTTTGTACCATGAGTATGACTTGCCACAGATCATAAAGTCAAGTACTTTTAATGAGGGGTTCTCATTTATCATGCGAGAAGAGATACTTCTTCCTCTTTTGACATTTCTCGACCGAATAAACCTTTGGGAAATGGAAGAAGGTGCATGGACTGACCAGGCCAATGCTTCAATTTAGGTTTTTTTTTTTGGTTCCTTCATTTTTTTTGTTATGTCGATATTATGGCCGCACTCATCACAGACAACTCTCAAGGTTGGAACTCCTTTGATATTCTTGCGTTTATAAGGGACTTGTTTCTCCCCTTCATACTTGCAAGAAGGACAGGTATATTGCACGTTTGCCGTAAGTTTAGGCTCGTATTCATCCTTTGTTTCAGTATATTTGCATTCAGGGCAAACATATTCTTTTGCCCGTACCTTGACTTTTCCCTTTTCTACCGGTTTTCCCATTAGTGCCTTTCCGCACTCCGGACACATCTGTCGGAAGACCCATACCTTTACCTGCCCGTCTCCGATTCTTCTGTTAGTAAAATATGCACATTCATCCATTGATTCTGGTAATTGTAACATTGCTATCACCTCTTGATTTTCAGCATATCCTTTTGTATTTAAGCATTTTCCTTTTTGGGAGTTTTTCTAAAAAATAGTAGAAAATATATATCAAAATAGTAGGATACCATA
>CAYYOI010000109.1:0-2113 GCA_964473285.1 uncultured Methanosarcinales archaeon
CCCGCCACTGCAAGCCCATTGGCTGTAGCCATAATCTTCCTTGGTTCGCTAACAATTTCAACTTCTTCATTAATTCCAATCACAATCAGCATCAGTGCCTGGATACGCCAGGGGTCACTTGTGAAGATTGAGCCCTCTATGATTTTATATGTCTGCTTGCTTTCATATTTGGACAAGTCAATGGGAGACAGTCCTTTGTTAACTGCAATGCAGATAGCCAAAAACCACATGTCAACCATCCTTGGAAAAGGAGTCTGATCGATCATTGACTTCTTTTCAGCACCTTGACAATAGCGGCTAAAACTCTCTCGGAATTCAACCGGAACACTAATATCTATTCCCTGAAAAGGGTTGTAATACCTGTCTGACATGGAACTTTCCCGATATCTATAAGTTTAATGTACGGTCTCTGCATCTAATCTGCGAGCACACAGATTACACTCCCTGTTATGGTTGCAATCGCATCGAAGAACTTTTCTTTCTTTTATCCCTGGATCATTAATAAGAATTTTTGGGTAATGTGCAGGGTTAGTCAAGGTCATGACTTTGCCAGCTTTTTCATCAAGTATATCTTCGCATCCTTGGATTTCTGATCGAGTTAAAAAAAGCGTCAGCTGAGAGCTCTCTTTTATAGCTGATTTCAGAACTGACCTTTTAACATAACCTGCCATCATTCCAAGGGGAGTATCTATAACGTTTGGGGCTTCAACACCACTAACCTGAGTAAGGGCAAGTATGAAGGCCAGAGTGAGGGCTCGCCTTGAGGCTCCATTGAGATCTCGATCAGGGTTTAAAATTCTTTCTTCTGGTCCGTATACTTTAAGGTCAAATTCTGAAGTTATTTCAGCTCGCCTGATTATAGATCCTTGTTCCGGATCAGCTCCGATCATTTCCAAAAAAATACTATTCATTAATGTACTGACCTGCCCTAACTCATCAGTAGTTATCCTCTGATAAGCAGAGCTAAGGATATTTAAAACATCTTGAGATACATTGAGATCCGCCAGAATTCTTAATCCTTTAGTTTGTTGGCGCAGCAGTTTATTTCTTTGATTTTCTAATCTCACCAATTCATTTTTCATGGCCACAATTTGTGCTTCAAGGGTAGTACTTTCTCGTAAGTACCGATCCCTTTGCTGGAGCAAGTTTCTTCTGGTTTCTCGCAGGCCTTGAATATCGGTATCAGGAAGAGAGTCAATTTTATGCTCAATAGCCCTTAATTTTTTTTCAGATTCCTTTTTCATGGTTTCAAGAGAATCTCTACTTTCTACTATTTTTGAATATTTTTTAATCCATTGACTCTCATCTGAGCTGGATAGTACGAGCAATTCTTTTGAAGAATAGTAAAGGTCTGTTAAAATTTTACGATTAGCATCTGCCTTTTGGCTATCAGTAATAGAATTTTCAATAACGATCCGTCTTTTTTTCCCTTGGGGATCATTAATATCTAAGCTCTCCCCACATATACAGACGTTGGTTTTTAGCCTTTCTTCGAGTACAGGGATGGTGGTATTAGGAATTTTGCCCTGGTCATGCAAAGAATTGAGTATGCCACCTGCTTTTTTTAGTAGTGGTTTTAGCAGGTCGCATGCTATTTCTTTACCCCTGAACAAAGATGAGTGCTCCTTTTGTGCTTGCTTTACCTGAGAGGTAATATTCTCAATCTCTTTTTTAACAGCTTTCAGCTCCCTGTTTAAGGCTTCTTTGTCTCCTTTCTTGAGAGCTTCAGTAATTTCTTTATCTATTAAGTCTATACGTTCTTCAATGGCTCCAAATTGTTCTGTAGCATCCACATGTTTTTTTTCATGTTCTTCAAGATCCTTTTCAATTTGTGATATCTTGGAAGAAATACCTTGCAGGTCAATATCTCCATTAAGTTCGCGCGCACTCTTATTGATCTCTGAGGTAGATTTTTTTACATGCTTAATGGCATCTTCGAGAACTCCTAAACCTAAAAGTGAGCGAATAGCCTTTTGTACTCTACTCCTCTTGGTTGCCTGGGACACCTCTCCCTCAATAAAGCTCAAAGCGCGATCTCCATCAGTAAAGAAAACCTCTCTAAGCTCTGGAGGTAAGAAATCATTAATCATGGCTTCTGGATGTGAGATAGGCT
>CAYYOI010000110.1:0-2067 GCA_964473285.1 uncultured Methanosarcinales archaeon
ATATGGTATCCTACCATTTTAATATATATATTCTACTATTTTTTAGAAAAACTCGGCAGGCTTTCGAAAAAATGCATCATTTGGACAAGTTAATAAAACTCTGCACTTACACTGGACATCTACCTGTAGACTATATAAAAAAAGAGGGATCCTTAGTATCTGAGGTGATATTAATGGATCTGAGTACACAAGCAATTGAAGATTTATTTTACAAGCAGGTAAAGGCATTAACAGAACAGGCAAAGATAAGGAGTTTTGACACCCAGTTTAGTGATGCATGGTTTTGACGAGTTTAAAAAAGTGTAACACAAATTATTTAAACACACAAATACTACCATTGACTATGCATGTCATAACCAAAGACGAACTAAAGCATCAACGCGAACATTTCAAGAGGCGCATCATGTCAGGTGAGATATTTATCCATCCTACCGACACAATTTATGGTTTGGGTTGTCATGCATTTGATGAGGAGTGTGTAGATAAGATAAAGACTATTAAGAAAAGGCCTAAAGAGAAACCATTCTCTATTATAGCCCCGTCTAAAGATTGGATACGAGAGCATTGCCATGTAGATGAGGCAGTGGAAGAATGGCTTAATAGGCTTCCTGGTCCTTATACTCTTATTCTTAAGCTAAAGAACGATGCTCTTTCAGGAAATGTGAATGGCAATAGTGATTCTATAGGTGTACGTATACCTGATCACTGGATCAGCCAGGCAGTAGCAGAAATTGGTGTTCCTATAGTTACAACTAGTGCAAACGTGAGAGGGCACGAATTCATGACCTCACTTGAGAACATCTCTTCTGAACTGAAATCAAAGGTTAACTTTACAATCTATGAAGGTGAGATTCATGGAAGTCCATCCACAATAGTTAATCTTGCAGAAGTTAACCTTGAAGACTTTGGTTATCGTAAAGTGATTTGAATGAGGATTTTTGCCGCAGGCGATATACATGGAGACATGGGGCTTGCCGAAAGGCTCGCAGAGAAATCATCCGATGCGGATCTTGTTATCCTTTGCGGGGATCTTGCTTATGCTGATCAGTCATTGGACAATATTATCGGACCATTCAAGAAACGTAATAAGAAAGTTCTTATAATCCCTGGAAATCATGAGACTATTGCAACAGCAGATTTTCTTGCAGAATTGTACAATGTAAAAAATATTCATGGTTATTCTGTAAAATATAATGATGTTGGAATCTTTGGTGCAGGTGGTGCAAACATAGGTTTGTTCCAGATAAGCGAAGAAGAGATTTTTGAGAATCTTAAGAAAGGATTTGAAAGAATCCGCTATCTTGATCACAAGCTTATGGTTACCCATGTTCACCCTTCAGGTACCATTATGGAGAAGTTCTCACATTTTGTTCCGGGAAGTTCAGGTGTCAGAAAGGCAATTGAAAAGTTCAAACCAAAATTTTTACTTTGTTCCCATGTCCATGAAGCAGAAGGGATAGAAGAAAAAGTGGGCGAGACTACCGTACTCAATGTAGGAAAGGAAGGCAAACACATTGACCTCTAGATGTGGGAAATACTATGCAAGAAAGAGTATTACTCTTTCTTCAGAGATTTGATCAGTAAAATCCTCAGGCCATATGTGGAATATTCAGACCACAAGCTTTTCATTGAGAAGAATCTAATCCTCTGAAATATGCGCATAGCATCTTCAAAACTCTCTAGGGATAACCAAAAGGAGCTGCGTTCCCGGATTGGGCTGAGGTTTCTAAAGAAAACTCAAATCCGCTTAGGCGAATTCGCCCCTCGCGACGGTATAATATTTGATTGAGTTTTGACCTGATGATGCTTGCACATACCTGAAATCAGACATTGTTGACTTAACAAGCGAATAATCTTAGGATTGTGAGCTTATAGGTCTCTATTATATTTTTTAATCTATTTCTCTTTAGATTTAGTTCAATTTTTGCTGCTTGTGCTGGCGTTAAATTACCAAAATATTTATGTTTTCTAATAAAATTGTAATAAATCTTATAGAATTCAAAGAATTTCTCACTTGATTCTTGATTATCAAAGCCTCTAAAAACTTTATAACGTTGCTTTATTGTA
>CAYYOI010000111.1:0-1997 GCA_964473285.1 uncultured Methanosarcinales archaeon
TGTTATCCTCCTGCAAGGCAGCACCATTTTCTTTTTAAGTATCGGAGATACTGAACTCATAGAAACTTTTATTAACACAGGTTGAGTCTTAATAAGGAATGGAGCCTCGCATATTGTTTCTTGGTACTGGTGGAGACTCGTTTGTGGTAGGTAAACAAAGGCGTTCTTCTGCAGGAATAATCGTACGCACGCATGGATACCAGTTCCTGATAGACCCTGGGCCTGGCGTGCTAGTCAAGGCGAAGGAATACAGGTGTAATCTGAGGGAGACCACGTGCGTTCTTGCAAGCCATGCTCATACGAATCATAGCCATGACCTGAATGCAGTTGTGAGCGCGATGACTTACAATGGTTTTGACAGGTATGGTGTTGTTGTGGGAAGCAAATCTGTTGTGCAGGGAACAGAGAACCTGCCTGCACCTCTGACGCCTTTTTTCAGGGATTGCGTGGAAAGGGTGATACAGGTTGTACCAGGGCAAAAGGTTGGGATCGAGGCGATCGAGATACTTGCTTTGCCTACTACGCATTCAGATGAGACCTGTGTTGGGTTCAAGTTTTTCACACCTGATTTCGTGCTTTCCTATAGCAGTGACACCACTTACAACAAGGAGGCTGTCAAGCAGTATGCAAACAGTGATATACTTATACTCAATTGTGTCTATCCTGCGTCTGAGAAACAAAACGAGCATCTTAATGATGAGGATGTCACAAAGATAATCAAGAAAGCGCAGCCTAAGATGTGTGTGATGACACATTTTGGTTCAAAGCTTTTGGACAATGATCCTCTTTACATGGCACGTGAGGTGCAAAAGGCCACAGGGGTGCAGGTGATTGCTGCGGTGGACGGGCTTGAATTGCATCCTTTGTCCTATTCAGCAAGGATGAACCAGAGAACCCTTAATCTCTACAGCTAAAAAAGCAGAGTTATTGCAAGTCCTATGAAGCATCCTGCTGAGATGAATGGCATTGCAGGATAAAACTTGCCTTTTTCTGCCTTTATGAATAATATCAGAAGGGCTAATGTTGCTGAGATGGTGACTATCAGTGTGAGAAAGAATGCGGGGTAGAACTGCATCTCCTGGAGAAGGCCTTTTAGTATGACACCTGAGAAAATGAGAGGGAATGCTATGTCTCCACCTCCAAGGATTGCATTGTGGCCTTGCTCTTTTTTTGTGGTTTTTATCTCTTCTTTTGGTTTAGTTTCTGTCTTCTTATTAGTACTGGAGTATGGAATGAAAAGGCCTGCAAAGACTTTTGACTGGGTCTGGAACTCTGCCAGTTTTACCATGTGCTTGGATTTCCAGACCGCGAACATGTCGTATGCTGATATAAGTAGTAGGAGGCTTACTGCCACAAACAGGTTCATGTATTCCATGGGAACAAATAGTGCGCCAAGCGCTCCGTAAATGAGTATTTCTGTCAGGTTGTGGATGATTATGTTGGGGCGTATTATCTTGAAATATGCGAATATGACCCCTGCGATAAGTGCATAGATGTGGTACTTTTCTGGAAGAAAGCTTGAGATGGAGATGTAGAGACAAAGGGAGATTGCAACATAGAACCAGCCTTTCCAGACGCGATTGAGCCTGAATCTTATGAGGAGGAGCAAAAGGATTGTTCCAAACAAGACTGCGCCTACTATGAAAAGAAGTGTCTCTTTCTCTGAACTTGTCTGTGGGCGTTCAGCACCTTCTGGAAGAGAGGATGTCTGGTTGTTGATGAAGGTCTGGCCTGTTTCTGTGACCTCCATTCTTGGCAGGTGCTGGCTTGTTATGATAAGGCCTGTAACCTGGGCGATGAAGAACAGGATGACAAGATAAATTGTTATCTTTAAGGAATGTTTCATCTATGTTTAACCTCGCTATTTTATAGCTCGTTTTAGCACAAAGTACTCTGTCCTACAGATTTTTTCCTCCTTTCCCACTGCTTGTTAGGGGAAAGTGGGGAAAAAATCCCCACTAAAAAGGCTTTACGACATTCATCTATCCGGTCGTTCA
>CAYYOI010000112.1:0-1775 GCA_964473285.1 uncultured Methanosarcinales archaeon
TTGCTAACTTTCCTTAGGCTGGAAGCCTAAAGCAGATTTTTTAGAAAAACTCGAAGCGAAGTACATAAAAAGGATGGATGGTTTCGTTATGCTGATGAATCCTGTTATTGACATTTCCTTAAAGACAGTTGACATGAACAAGCAAGCGCTGGTATTTGTCAACACTAAACGCAGCGCTGAAAAAACCGCTGAAGATATCAGCAAGAAGTGTTCGGGTGACCTCAAAAGCCTTTCTGAGAAGATATTGAATGACCTGTCAAAGCCTACCAAGCAGTGCATAAGATTAAGCAAGTGCGTACGCAAGGGAATCGCTTTCCATCATGCAGGGCTTACTTCAGGACAGAAATCGCTGATAGAGAATGCTTTCAGGGAAGGGACAATCAGGATAATATGCTGCACTCCGACACTTGCTGCTGGGCTGGACCTTCCTGCATTCAGGACGATAATAAAGGACCTTAAGCGATTCGGGCCAAGAGGGATGCAATACATCCCTGTGCTAGAATACCTGCAAATGGCAGGAAGGGCAGGAAGGCCGGGTTATGAGACTTACGGTGAATCTATCTGTATTGCACAGAGTGATGCTGAGAAGGAAGAAATCGTGGAAAAATATATTCATGGGGAACCTGAAGAGATCTATTCAAAGCTTGCAGTGGAACCAGTGCTAAGAACATATCTACTATCTCTGATTGCAACAAAATTGGTCTCCACTAAGGACGAGATACTAGATTTTTTTGAAGAGACATTCTGGGCTCATCAGTTCAAGGACATGAACCGGCTGGAGATGATCATAGAAAAGATGCTGGATTATCTGGAGCACTGGGAATTCATAAGGGGCTCTGGAGATTTTGTTGCAGCAAACGAGGAGCAAAGATATAAGGTCACTTACCTGGGACGCAGGGTAAGCGAGCTGTACATTGATCCATATACTGCACATGGGATAATCAAGGGTCTCCGTAAAGGGGGAGAAGAGCCGATGGGTCTCTTGCATCTTATGTGCAATACCCTTGAGATGCGCCCTCTTCTCAGGGTTCGCGCCAAGGAGATGGATGATATACAGGAGGTCTTGGTGAAGCATGAGGATCTGCTGCTTGTTAATGAGCCTTCAATATATGAGCCTGAATATGAAGAGTTCCTTGATGCACTCAAGACTGCTTCTTGCCTGCATGACTGGATCGATGAGACCTCTGAGGAGGATCTCTTGGAGAAATACAGCATCAGGCCGGGGGAGCTTAAGGTAAAGATTGATACATGCGACTGGTTGTTATACGCAGCAGGAGAGCTTGCAAGAATCCAGGAATACAAGGATGTACTGAAGGCTATAATGAAACTGCGGGTAAGACTTCAGAACGGGGTAAGAGAAGAATTGCTCACGCTTCTGAAATTGAAGGGTATAGGGCGTGTTAAGGCAAGACGAATGTTCTCAAACCAGATATGCACCATAAGGGATGTGAAAGAGGCGGAGCCAGGCAGGCTTGCGAAGATTATAGGGCAAAAGACCGCCCAATCTGTCAAAAAACAGGTGGGACAAGACGTGAAGATAAGGATCGGGCAGGTCAATCTCTCAGAATTCTAGTCAAGTTTTTCGAAAGAATGCATCATTTTTACGAAGGCAAATCAGCATCCCTACGGTGAAAGGGGGAGGTCCCTTACGGGGATGTCACCTCTTCTTAAAAAGAAATCAGGCCGAAGTCGATGCCGGAATTATTCGAAAAACTCATTCTACAGTATCTCCGATGAGTTTTAACTACTCCTGAATTAATAGAAAAAACCAACAG
>CAYYOI010000113.1:0-1530 GCA_964473285.1 uncultured Methanosarcinales archaeon
TTGTTATCCTCCTGCAAGGCGGCACCATTTTTTTTTAAGTATCGGAGATACTGTGTAAATCGATAAATTTATAATACCCTGTTACTAGTGGGAAGATATGGACCGAAAAGCGAACGTTGGACTTGGAACCTTGATACTTTTCATATCCTTATTGCTGGTTACAGCCGTTGCTATAGGCACTCTTCATCAGACCTCACAAAGTATCACAGGAGAGACTTCTAAGACTTTCTCTGAAAGCCAAAAACAGCTTTCAACAAATGTAGTCCCTCAAAGTGTTTTTGGTTATCTAGAAGATGACTTGCTTGATTGGATGTGTATGGATATGTCTCTTGCAAGCGGTTCAGAAATAGTTAAACTGAATAATTCTATCCTTGTACTTAATCTTAAGACAGGAGGGAGTTCCCTTTCTTATAGAGGAGTGGGTTCTGAGAATCACCTCAGTAATAAAAATGGCTTCAATACCTTTGGTGTCGAAGAGATTGATTCAATCAGCGTATATGATGGTGGTTATTTTTCGGGGAACTGGTTCCTCTCAACCTTTCCTGTAGATGTTAACCTGGATTTTGATGGTGATGGTGTGGATGATTCGATTGAACTCTGCGGGCTTGAACCTCAACCTATCGGAAATTGTCCTTATCCCTACAATGGCAGTTATATCGCATTTCGCTTGACAGCGGAAGATGATCTTTTTGTGCCTCTTCGTAATGAAGACGGGTCACTTGCCCGATTTGAAAGCGGTACTGCAGGAGCTTTTTCAGTCAGAAATGAAAGGGTTGGTGATTATGCTTATATTAATGGGGCGCGGAGTGATGCTGACAGTCAGGAAGCAATGTCATTTCTGGATACATGGAATCGTTCATTTGGGATTTATCTTAAGCCCTATGACCTTGAGGAAGATCTTGATGATGATGGTCATACTGATACGCTGCAAATAAACAGTACTCATGCCTGGATAAAAATCAGTAGTGTGGCTGATCCTATTGTGATCCCTTTTAATGTGCCGGTGATTGCCGGAAATACCCTTGATGTGGATTCAGCTATCGAAAATGATGGTGTGGACTATGGGCAGTTGGTTGTGTCTGGGGTTGTTGCTGAGACGGGTACAATTGGGAAAAATGTAGAGATGAAGGTGATTCCTGCTAATAGGGGTTATGGTTATTTTAGCGCTGTTTATACGAAAAAATCAGATCGTTTTCAGGAGGGACTTTTGCAGGATAAGGATCTTGTGAATGTATGTTTTCAAACTCCTTATGGGGTTGATGAGAATGAATTGATACATATTAAGTTCATAACAGAAGCAGGAAAGCCTATTGAGCTTGATTTTAAGACGCCTGATGTATTTTATGATGATGTTATTCAGTTGTTTCCTTAGCTTTTTGTAATATTTCTTTGTTTGGTAGTTAGATTTGGTAATATTCTTTTTTAATGAGAAATAGAGTTTTTGTTTTGAATATTGTCGGAAAATTTATAAAAATTTTCTCATTTTTATTAAAACAGGACGGGACCAGCTTGGAACAGCAAAAAGAGTTA
>CAYYOI010000114.1:0-1508 GCA_964473285.1 uncultured Methanosarcinales archaeon
TAGCAACAAAAAACTTTATAAAGGGCGCACCGCTTCTCATATCTTAAGGGGACGTAGCTCAGTCTGGGAGAGCACTAGACTGAAGATCTGATGAGGCTCCTGCCAATGACTAGCAGAGATCTAGGTGTCCGGGATTCAAATTCCCGCGTCCCCATTTAGTTAGTAGTCCATATTCTCCGAAAGAATTAAATAGTAGAATCTCCATAATCCTTAAAAACTATATAGGTGATTATGCATGGGAAAAGTTGTAGCAAAGGCTGGCATCAAAAAAGAGCCTGGTTATCTTTACTTTTTGGACAAAAATGGTAATGTTTCAAGGGTTGAGATGGCTCGTGCAGGAAAAAAGACCAGCAGGAAAAAAGAAGTGGTTGCAAAGGTTGGCGTAGAAAAAGAAGAAGGGCATCTCTATTATATTGATAAGAACGGCAACGTTGCATCAGCCAAGATGGTTCGTGGTGGACGAAAGAAAAAGACCAAGAAGACAAAAAAGAAAGCTGTCAAGAAAGCCACCAAGAAAGTCACAAAAAAGAGTACTAAGAAAGCTAAAAAGAAGAGGGGATAATCATTCTCCTTTTAATTCATTCAATTTTTTTTCATTCTGTTTGATGAGGCGAAGCTGTCTCTGTATTACATCTCTAGCATCACACTGAAGGCTCAAAGAGTGTGATTCTCCCCTTTCAATACTAAGTATAAGGTTTTTCAAATCTTTATACATCTTGTATGGATAAAAATATTTTACTGAATGGTATTCCTCTGGAAAAATTTTTATCTGGTTCTGGAGTAAAAAGAAATTCCTGCTGAAATATTCTGTTGAGTAGTTTTTCAGGACGTTGAGACGAAAATCTATAGCTCTCTGTATTCTTTCGAACTCATCCTCTTCAAAATAGTTTCTTCCTGCAAAAGTCATGTATTCAAGCAATGCCTTGAACTCATTCCTCTTCTCCTGGTCATCTATCACCCGCAATCGTAGCACATCAAGAAGTATGTTTGGATCATATGATTGTTGAAGGTATTCCACAAATTCTTGGAAATTATCCTTGTTCAACTCTCCCTTATCCAGCTTGCCTGACAGGTAATTATGGACTGTGGTCTTCAGTCCCTCTTCCAGGTCTGCAATGATTACTCCTGAAAAATCCCTGTGATTTAATAATTGCGATAGAAAATCAAAGGTAGAGTTCAATACCTTTTTCAGCTTATCAGAAGGTGAACCAAGGTACTTGTATTGTTCATCAAAAAGGTATGCCTTTATGTCAAGATTATGGGAGACTGTATATAATGCGACTGCAAGTACAATATCCTGTACTTCATCATCGCCCTGTTCCTTTATGACCTCATAGGTCTTGGCTTTCAGTTCTTTAGAATAAGTTTTTACGACTGATAACCCCATATACACCCTCTTTTTTAATCGTATGACTGTTTTAGTCTATTTCATATATAAATGTTTTCATCTAAACGGGTGTGTAGATATCCTTTCAACATTATGATTTCTAGCTGATCATAACCATTTT